>NZ_JAMYMJ010000004.1:0-229713 GCF_040318435.1 Mesorhizobium sp. M1143
CGATGCGTGTGACAGGGCCGATCAATTCCATATGCTGGCCAATCACAGTCTTCCAAGTCGAATCGACAACAGAATGCGGGAAGTCGTAGGAGGGGGTCGTCACGCTCATGCGATCGGGCGTCACCCGGCCGCGCACAATCGCCGTGACTGCGACCTCGTCGCCAACTTTGATACTTCCCCGAGCGATGCCCAAGACTTTGGAGCAGCCGGCGCCGGCGTCAAGATGAGGGGGAGCTAATAAAACCCCTCCGCGCCGCGATGCAACATCCAGCGCTAATGCGGATTCCAGCTTGAAAGATCGATTCCCCAGGTCTTATAAATCCATTAATTGTCCCGTTTGGCGGTGGAGGCAATTGCGATGGGCGGCACAGTTCAAAACACCGAAACTCAGACAGTGGTTGAGGTGGTCGAAGCCTGCGGAGAATGGTTCGTCCGCGTGGTAGAGAAGGGGAAGGAAGACAGCCGATCATTCGAGCTTGAATCCTATGCCCTGGCCTTTGCGGAAGGCCAACGGAATCCGTCTGAATCTCGACAAGTTCGTGCGGATTTAACTTAACCGGTCGCGCGGCTTTGCCGGTCCTGTGCCATTCCACTGGCTGAACTGCGCGTTCTGGCCGGTGATACGAGCGTTTGAGCTGCGGCCGAGTATGGTGAGAGGCCACGGCGACGGATCGAGGGGCAAGGAACAGCTTGCCTGCCCCCGTCAACATTTGGACTTAGGTCTGATTCCTTCGCGTAAATGGCCGAGCCGCGAAACATTTCTCCTTCCACTTTGTTGCAGTGGCCGTGCCACTGAGGAGAACATGCACAGTGCCTCTATCAAATGAACTGCGCGACGTAGCTATAGAATTCCAATGCCCGTCCTGTTCGTGCCCAATGGTGAGAAGAGGATCCTGGCTCAAAACGATTGCCGGTTTCAAATGCGATAGCAGCAGGTCCAAAGTGCGGCTCGGCTACGAAGAGAAGCTGGCCATATTCGAGCGGCACCTTAGAAAGGTGAGCGCCGGAACAAAGTCAGTGAACAACCGCCCTTGTCAGCGGCCGCTTTAGAGATCGGGTTGCGGAGTGTACCCGGGCTTTTCCCCTTATGCTTTTTTCTCCCGGCGGCGCCACTGTCTATTATCAGCGGCTAGGCCGCTATCACCTTCTGAGCGGGCTAGCGATGGAGTGCCTTCGACGGTGAAGACGATTCCGGCATCCTCAAACGCTTTGCGGATGGCGGCGAGGTTGTGGGGACGCGGTCTCCTGAATTCGTTCTCAAGATCGCTGATCACCATTTCGCTAAGATTGGCCTTTGCGGCAAGTCGCACACGCGACCAGTTCAGTAGGGCTCGTGCTGCTTTAGATTGATCTGCTGAGAGTACGGTTCGGCTGTCCATAAACAGTCGAACATTCAATATCGCTAAAATGTTCCTCTTGACCTTCTGCGATTTCTAACGGCGTGAGGCCGGCCTCTCGGGTAACGCGGCAGGGTTTTCCAATAACTTTGCGGAACGCTGATCGTCACGCCGCAACGTCTTCTTTTTCGGCTTGGTCTTCTCAACCAGATCTGGCCTTTTCGCTATCAGGTAGTCAGCCTTGTTCGTTCGATAGTCTTCTTTGTGGATGGACATTGCTACGACCTCCATTGTGGAGATCAACGCGGCTGGAAGCCGACACGTTCCCAAAAATCGCTTGTTCAAGGCCGAGCCGAACGGCACACGGATGCCATAACGCGAAAAGGGCGCGGTTCGTGACGCGCCCTTTATTTGAAAAGGTTCAACTGTGGTATCCTACGAGTCTTGCCGACCATACCAGTCGTCGACGTCTCGCCGCACGCGATCCTTCTCAATGCCGTAGCGTTCCTGGATCGTACCTTCGAGCTGATCGCGGTTGCCGGCTATGCGGTCGAGATCATCATCAGTGAGCTTGCCCCATTGCTCCTTGACCTTACCTTTGAATTGCTTCCAATTTCCTTCGACACGGTTCCAGTCCATGATGGCGATCTCCTTTCGTTGTCCTTTCGAATAACGGTCGTATGGCCGTCAGGTTCCGCTGTAGGGGAGCGCGCTTGCTGGTGATCTAGCAATGGAACCTGATGCCCGTCGACCGCTTGAGTGCGCCGGCCTTTTCAGTTTTGGAACACAGCGGGCCTTTCGCCGTTGGGTGCAATGGAACAGCTTCGCAGCCAGATGCAGGTATTCGCCGATCCGGGCCTGTGGGTCGCCTTGGCGGCACTGCTGATCCCTTATGGGATCGGTGTCGCACTGCTTCTGCGGGTAGCCGGTTGATGGACTTGCCAGCTCTCGCGTCAAGATGAGCGGATTCCAATAGAAGGCGCCTTAACCTGGCGGCTGGGGGTCTTCGCGTTCGGCCATCTGTTCCAAGAGCTTCCGTGACGCAGCTAGGACGCGGCGTGTCTCGTCGATGGTCGTACGTAGGGAGTTGAGTTCGCCAACCGCCCGGCGTTGGTTCCGGCGAGCGCTTTCGAGGTATGAATCGTCAGGCTTCCAACGGTCTGTCATCGGAATGTGCAGCCCGCGTCACCTCACACGTGACTTTCACCTCAAACAGCGAAATGCTGGTGCCGTCATGAACTTGGAAGGCGACTTGGCGGAATGTGCCGCCCATCTGTTCTTTTGCGATTTCAAACAGTGCCCTTGCCGCCTCATCTTCAGCGGCGGCCGAGTTTGCAAGCTCGGTGCCTTCGGTATCCGGGTTTCGATAGCTGATTCTTGACGTTGCGTCATGTGGGGTTCGGACTACGCCTTCTTCGCCCGTTTCGCCGGCGCCTTAACCTCAGCCTTCCGACCTAGACCAGACGCCTTCGCAAGGGCCGATCGCTTCGCGGCGTAGTTCGGCGCGACCATGGGGTAATCGTGAGACAAGCCCCACTTCTCACGGTATTCGTCGGGTGTCATGCCAAGCAGGCCAAGGTGACGTTTCATAGACTGGAATTTCCGGCCGTCTTCCAGGCTGATGATGTAATCCGGGAACACAGACTTTTTTGGATTTGCCGCAGGCACAGGCTCTTTTGCAGCCGGTGCGATCTGGCTGCTCAAACCTGACAATGAAGCGTGCACAGATGCAATCAGGTAGGGCAAGTTGGCAACCGGTAGTGGGTTATTGGCTACGTATGCGGAAACGACGTCCGCTGTAAGTTCCGCCAGTTCGACAACTTGGTTGTCTTCGTCGGTCATGTGTTGGTCCCTTGTCTTTGAGACCTCTCTAATGAACCAACCCTACGTGCGCAAGCCTGCGGTGAAGTTGCCACACGTCCACGCGTAGTCGCCGTATGTCATGCCGATATTCACCTGCCTACAGGTATCGCTCGCCGTTGTCGCGGTGCGTCAGGCAGAACCAGTGCGAAGGCTGACGCGGCTTAGCAAAGCCAAACCCAGCATCCTTGCCGCAACCGGGGTGCTCGCACGCATGATTGTCGACGCGTCGTCGATCGCGCGGGGGCGCTGTAATGCCTTCGGCAAGCCGTGATGGTTCGTCGCTCATGTTGAAAGGATTCCACAAATCGGCTTGACGATCAAGAACCTTGTTCTCTATACGTTCTTATGCCGAGCCTTAAGACACACACACACCGATCGTGGTGGAAGTCCCGGTTTACGTCACGCCTCCGATCCTCTCGAACGGAAGTTGCGGTGGATGCGGCTAGCCAAAAGCCGGTGACCCGGCTTACCTAGTCAGCTTCTGTGTGACCTTTTTGCCGGCCTAACCTGAAATCAGCGAAGTAATCCCTATACCCTGTGGCATGTTACCGCCATTCAGGGCACGTAACACGCATGGGAAGGCTAGAAAATCTTGACGGTCTGCGCGGCTTTGCTGCGCTGTTGGTGGTCGCCGGCCACGTGTGCAATGTGCTCGGCTTCCTTCCTGGAGTCTTCGGCGACGGTGGTGCGCAGGTCGGGGTTCAACTTTTCTTCTGCCTTTCCGGTTTTCTTATGGGAATGCTGTACCTGAACTTGCCGTTCAGCGGGGCGGAAGTGGCTGGCTTTTACAGACGTCGGATCGCTCGGGTGTTTCCGATGTATCTCGCGGTAGTTTTGGCTTCGTTCGTCATAATGAACTTCACGGGAACCCCTGTTCTTTATGCCGTCGACCACTCCAACCTGGCAGCCCACCTGACCTTCTTTCAGGCGACGAGCGTCTTGTGGACGGTCCCGATCGAGGTTCAATTCTACGCTCTTTTCGGCCTCATCTGGCTGATGTTCTCGATCAACAGGCTAGCATCGATCCTAATGCTGCTAACGGCGATCCCCCTGCTGGTGATAATGTCCGATACCTTCGGCGGGCGGCTCTTTTTCGTCTCGTACTTTATGGTCGGGCTTGGCGTTTCGCTGCTGCCGCGCACGTCATCAAACGCCAGCTTTGCCGTAGCCGTCGCCCTATTTTTTGCCGCAATGCCAGCAGTGTCGAAACGACTCGGCATAGACTTTTTCGATTTCTGGAAATCCCCTCTGAATTTCGCTGCAGTCGCCCTTCTCGTACAAACCGCAATCTCGGCCCCCTTGGCAACCAGGACGCTTGGCAGCCGCCCCGCGCGTTACTTAGGCGAAATATCCTATTCGATCTATCTGCTGCACTGGCCTGTCATGGCGCAGTTGTCACGCTGGATCAGCTACGCGGAACATCCTGCCCTCTACACTTCATTGGTCCTCGCCGGTACGCTCGTGGCAGCTACATTGACCTACTACGGCATCGAAAAGCCGGCGCGACGGTTGATCATGACGAGAACAGAACGCCACACCAATCAGGTTGTGGCGATAACATGATGAGATTTGATGAGCTTCTGCGGAATCTCGACAAGAGCACTATGGTCGGCGTCGAGATCGGCCCTTTCTATAGTCCCGTTGCGCCGAAGGCCCACGGCTGGAAAACAACGGTAATCGATTTTCAGGATGGGGAAGCGTTGCGCGCAGCGGCCCGCAATCACAAAGTCGAAGCCATACGCAAGCGAGCCGATCAAATTGAAGATGTCGACATCGTCTGGTCAGGCGAGCCGCTAGATACATTAGCACTCTCTAGAAAGCCGGGCGGCTACGACTTTTTCATTGCCAGCCACGTCATTGAACACACGCCCGATTTGGTCAGCTTCTTGCAACAGGTATCACGCCTTCTGCGGCCAGGGGGCATTGTCTCTCTCGCCGTACCTGACATGCGCAAGTGCTTCGATGTCCTGAAGCCGGCGACCGGCATCCGCGAAGTGCTGACGGCCTACCGAGAGAAGCGGACCCGCCACACACCGGAAACTCTCTTTGAGGCCCGCGCCTGCTCCGTTAACAGAAACGGCGTGGGCTCTTGGCTTGCAGGGTCGAAGGCGCCGCTGAGCTTTACCGGGAATTTTGACCATGCGTGGGGATGTTATCAGGCCGACATCGCCAATCTCGATGGCCCCTATGTCGATGCTCACGCCTGGTTCTTCACTCCGGCTTCATTCGAATTGCTGGTCCTTGAACTGCGCCAAATGGGCCTGATCAGCCTAGCTATTACAAGTCTCGAGGAAAGCCACGGATCCGAGTTCATCGTCCAGCTTAAGGTCGCGCCGGTTGCGAAGATGTCATCGGCTGATTTCGATGCCAAGCGGTTGGAACTGTCGCAACGGCAGATCGCGGAGTTGGCTCAAGAACTGTTTGGCAGCGGGAATCCGCCTATGCCGGCGAGGACCATCTATATCGAGGTACCCGTCCATATCGAGGTACCCGTGCATCCACCGATCCTGTCAACAAAAGCTGTGGCGCTGCTTCTGGCAAGCCGCGTCAAGCGAAAGGCCCTGTCGTTGGTTGGAATGGCCTAGTTGATGAGGCCGTGGGTGCGCAGAGCGTCCTCAATCGACCCTCGCGGCCGACTTCGGTCAGATAGACCTGAATCGTGGTACCGGTGTTGACGGCCTTCAGTGCCGTCCGCGTCGCCACAAACGTCACGCCGACGGGACCGGTAGCTCCTGTCGGTCCTGTGGGGCCGGTTGCGCCCGTCAAGGCTTGCGGGGCGGTCGGCAATCCAGCGCGCGAGCGCTAATCTGGCATCGCTACTCGGGCAGCCCAGCCAGCCGAAGGCTCTCTACGATGAAGTCGCGATCCTGCTGATTTCTATATGGGTCGATTTCGACATACCGGCTGATCGTTATATCGGGCATTGCCGATATGAGCTTCTCAACCTCCGCCTTCGCCTCACCCAGGTGACCGAGGCGCGCATGGCACATCGCTAGGTCGCCATGAATGTACCAAAATGGATGGATCTGCCGAGAAAATGCCAAGATCGCTTCTTGATATCGTCGCAGCATTAGTAGAGCCATGCCCTTGATTTCCCAATGCCATGTAGCCGGAATTGGATCGCGCTGAAGCAACTCATCCATCGTCTTGAGCGCTATGGCGAAGTCACCGTTTCGCAAGAGCAACTCTGCCTGATACGCGACGGCGACAGAATTGGCCGGATTTAGGCTGATGGCCCGTTCCAGATGAGACGCTGCCAACTCGTATTGCCCTTTGAGAATCAGGGCCATTCCGAGTAGCGCATGCCCTATGGAATCACCTTCATCCAAAGCGATGGCGGTTCGAGAGGCCGCCGCCATTTCGTCGAGCGTATTCGCTTGCGCGTTTTCGAGGTACTGCACGTAGAACGTCGCGGCTCGCATAGCATAAGCAACGGCGTATTCAGCATCTAGCTGGAGAGCCCTCTCTACAAATGGCATTGCTCGTGCAGCATCATGCAGGGCAACATACTTTTTTGCCAATTGAACGCATTCATAGGCCGCCAGGCTCGGGAGATTCCGCTTGCTCGCATCATTGGCAATGGCCAATTGAAGGCGCGATTCGAGCGTGACAACGATGGTTCGGACAACTTCGTCTTGGACGACGAAGATATCTTCAACTTCGCGATCATAGCGTTCGGCCCAAAGTTCCTGACCAGTAGTGCTGTGGATAAGTTGTGCCGCCACGCGGACCCGTTTGCCGATGCGCCTCACGCCGCCAGCTACGATATATTCGACATTCAGTGCCTTTCCGATCTCCTGAGTACCAACGTCCTTACCCTTGAACGAGAACGATGAATTCCGGGCAATCACGAACAGGTTTCTGAAGCGCGAAAGTTCGGTCAGAATGTCTTCCGCGATGCCTTCAGCAAAATAATCCTGCTCCGGATCTCCTCCCATGTTGGAGAAAGGCAGCACGGCTATGCTGCCTTTGGTCCGCGTTTCCGAAGCGCGCGCGCTGGCGGCGCCCTTGGGCAACGTGCTGTCCAAAAGGACATTGTAGACCTGTATCGGTTGCTCGATATTCTTAAGGCTGTGCTCGCCGGTATCTTCGAATGCCAATTCGAGCTTGTTGCCGACATTTTCCCGAACAGAAGCGGACACCGACACGCCACCGGGCTTGGCGATAGCCTCGATCCGCGCGGCGATGTTCACGCCGTCACCGAAAATGTCATCGCCCTCTACTATGACGTCGCCAAGATTAATGCCGATGCGAAATTGAATTGAGGGAGTGGAGACGAGATTTCGCTCAACCATCGCTCGCTGGATCGCCGCTGCGCATTCGACCGCACCCACTACACTTGGAAATTCGACCAGCGCTCCGTCGCCCATCATCTTTACAATGCGGCCGTGACGCGCGGTGACAGCGGGGTTGAAAGTTTCTCGCCAAACCTCCCGCAGCGCCGCCACTGTTCCGGCCTCGTCGGTTCCGATCATGCTGGAGTACCCGACAACGTCGGCTGCTAGAATGGCCGAAAGCCGGCGGGTCGTCTGCTGTTCCACCATACCGGTCCCACAGTCGATGGGCTGAGGAATGCTAGACTGTACGAGCTATTCTTAGTGTCCGGAAGGGGGGTGCAAAGCCCTAGCGCGAATAGGCCGAGGCGCCTGACAGCCAAGCAATACCCCTTCTCAATAAGGCGACCGACGTCAGCAACAGGAAGCTGATGGCCGAACTCCCAACCCCTTGGTTCAGTAGCGCGACGTTGAGCCTTCTCAGTTGGTGCGAAATGCACAGTCGCCACTATCGAAGTGGCCATTCGGTTACTCCTCCGGAAATGGGTGCTGGAGATTGGCAGTCCTGAGACCCGATAACGCATAAAATCTTGGCCATTTGTTCTTGCCGCCACACCCCGCCAATTATTTTCTTAAACATCACGGTGGCGGTGAGGCGTCCACCCGCCCCATTTACTTTCAAACTGGGCTTGATTGCGCTGCCAGAGCTCGGCGTATTCCGCCTGTGGGAGCTTGGTGAAGCTTGCCCCACCAATATGGTGAACGAAGGCGTCTTCGGCACAGATTGTGCGCAAGCCCTTTTCATGAATGCGGCGTGAATAATCGTCGTCCTCGAATAGCCCCAGCCCGAATGCCTCGTCGAGTGGTCCCACAGCCTCCATCGTGTCACGACGCATCGCGACGCAGAACATCGCTAACATTGGAATGTCGAAGGATTGACCGGCGTGACGAGCCGCATTCTTATCTGCAAACGCCTCCATGCCTTCCGTGTCTACATAATCCACCGAGATTTTCGCTTCGTTGCCGATCTCGTTGGTGACAGGACCGACAAGGCCGACAGATGGATTTTCCAGGTGACGAATGAGGGGGTCGAGCCATCCCTTCGGCACGAGGGTGTCGTTATTCAGAAGAACGAGTACGTCGCCAGTCGCTATACGTAGGCCTTGATTGTTTGCGGCAGCGAACCCGCGGTTATCCCGATTGAGCTCGATCCTGACGGGCAGCTCCAAGCCGGATAGTTGTCGTAGGTAAGACTGCGTTCCGTCTTCCGATGCGTTGTCGACCACGATGATCTCGTAATTCGGGTAAGTGGTATTCCGGATCAGGCTGTCGATGCAGGCCTTAGTGAGATCGATGTTGTTGTACGCAACAACAATGATTGACACCACTGGAAAGCCGTGACGGAGGGCCGTGAGCGTGGCGTCCACCCGCTCGGACCAGTCATTAGCTTTCGCCAGTTCCCGTCGGCGGCGGGACAGTGCCTGGTCACTATCGGCAAGCGCTGCTTCTATGGCCTGCACTGTCTCATCAGGAGTGGCCGCGAATGAGAGATAGTCCTTGTAGACTTGGAGTTCAGCAGTCGGCGTCGCGATTACAGGCTTTCCGGCGCTCATGTATTCATAGAACTTCACCGGGTCGACCGCATGCGTGACGTTGTAAACCCGGAACGGAATCAAACATGCGTCGAACCAGTAGAGGTATTGAGGCATCTCACTATAGGGACGCAGTCCAAGCAGATGCACATTTGGAAGGCTGTCGAGGCCGGCCAGGTCAGTGGAGAAATCATCGCCGATCAAAACGAAGGACCAATCGGGACGCTGGCGGGCCACGGCAGCGATTAGCTCGAAATCGAGCCATTCGGCGAGCGCACCATAGTAGCCGATGATCGGAGCCTTCATGCTTGCCAAGAGATCATTCGGAACGCACCGCTCTTGGAAGAACGCGTAGTCCACCCCATTGCGAACGACGGCGCAACGGCGCGCCTTGGCTTGCCACTTATCCTGTAGCAGGGCGGCTGTGACGGTCACGAGGTCGGCTTCACGAACCAGCGTCTCCTCGTCATGGAGGAGGTCGCGGCCGATGTTCGGGAAATTGTCCCACTCGTCCATGCAATCGTACTGCACGTGCCACCCGCGGGACGTCCGCAACGCAAGTGCTAGCGGCGTCCAGTATGTGAGGTGGACGACGGTGACCGCAGTTTTAATCCTGAGATCGCGCGCGAGCGCCGACATCGCTTCCCCGAAGGCTGTCTGATTCCCACGGCTCATAGATTTGCTGTAGAAATCCTGCACTCCGTCGGCTCGCAATGAGACCTCGAAGACGCCGTTCGCAACCTCCATGAGGTCGTAATCCCGGCCCGATGGAGGCGTGCGCGAGGGTACGATATAGAACACGCGGTAGCCGCGGGCAGCGAGGTTCGACATTAGCTGCTGAGGACGCTGGTAACGCGCTGACCAAGCGATGTTGGCGAAGCATACTATGTCTAGGAGACCGGCGTGCTCCGCTCCTGGCGCGGGCGCGCCCGGTGTCCCGGCCCTGGCAACACTTGGAGCCATGACGGCCCGCGGTTGACCACCGGCGCGATTTACGAGCGTCAGGAGTGGCGAGGAATTCGCCCGGGATAATATCCTGAAACGTAGACGACGCGGAAGGAGGACCTTTCCGATGCCCCGGAGCCAGGGCCATCTACGCCGGATCAGGATGATCAGGTCAGCCAGGAGAATGCGGAAGCTGGTACGTCGCCGCTCGTACTCGCCGGCTAGGACTTGTATCTCGCCCTGCAGCCAGGCGATACCATCATCGCGCGCCTGGAGGAGAGTTCGCAGTGTCGCGATCTCCTCGTCTTTGGCGGAATTGCTCCACTCCTGGCCTTGTGTTGCATTGGCAAGGAACTCGCTAATCTCCTTTACGGGTTTGCGACCGACCCGAAACTCCTCAGCTAGCGCCCGGATCTGCCGCGAGTGATCAAGGGCAGCCAGGTTGGCGGCTGCGAGAAGCTCGGCGACTTTGACCCGTTCGACATTGGTGGCATGACGTTCAGCCGATAGTGAGTCGCTGAGCCGCGCCACCTCATCAGCCAAGGCCGTGCGGATACGCTCGGTCTCAAGGCTTCGTGTGTTCGCCGCCCCGACTTCCTCCGACAGTTCAACTATTCGACGCTTGGTCGCCGAATGAACCACTTCGGCTTCCGCGTGTTCGATCCTGACGTCGCTGAGTTCCCTGGCCAGCCTGGCGACCTCGACGTTCCAACGCGCGCGTTCGTCGATGAAGCTCCTGGCCCGCGCCTCGTCCTCAGTTCGATCTGCCTACGCGCGATCGGGGCGGACGGACAATGCTCGAACGTGAGGTCACTGAGGCGAAATTCACGCTCGGCGATACGTTGTGTTCGGGCATAAACGAGAAGGATTTGCTCGCCTGCCCAATACGTCGGCTCCATCGCTCGAGCGTCGACAACTTTCGAGGTAGCCAGCACTAGTTCCCCGCCTGCAAGCGTTGCCGGGATGTTCGAGGGATCGAACGTACTTTTGTGCTCGTCTAACCTCAAATACTCTCGGAAGGGGACGAGGATCACAAGAGCTTCGGTTGCCATTTCCCCGAGACGCTCGAGGACGGCCACGGGATCGTCGAAGTGCTCAAGGGTGTTGGAGGAGACAACCACATCGAAACGCTCATTGAACAGTTCGCGAAAAAGGTCGACCCGCAAAAAATGCGGCTTGCTAAATGTCGCGCGCGCCGAGGCAATCGCGGGTTCGGCGAAATCGATCCCTGTGACCGGGCCTGGGAACACTTGAGCCAGGAGGTCCGTACCGTCGCCCAGAGCGCCCCCCAATCGCAGATCGTCCAGCGCTCATCACGCAGCGAACGGGTCAGCCATTCCGGCAGATGATCGAGAATGATCCGGCCAAAGAAAACCGACTGCTCCCGACCTCGATTGACAACCCAGTCGGTTTCGAAGCGGCGCGACCAATAGGTCTCACTATTCATGGGAGCGTGTGGCTTCTGTCCTGCCTCTTTACGCGACGACATCAGAGCTCCTGATCCCACGCTGGCGGCGCCAGTGTTCCCCAATGAGGGAGATACGCTAAGATACCGGTTGAACGCAATTGCCGGTGGAAGCAGGCTACGCCGAAATTCAGGATGACAGGATGGAGAAAGCTTAGCATGCCGATAGAAGGCGCTATGACTAACGACGACAAAGCGCGCGTCGCGGAGCGCTGGTCTGATATAAGCAGCGGATCTGACGAGTTCTCGGCGAATGTCCTACTGGCTTGCTGTCCCAGCCGTCATGGCGCGTCACCAGCGTCGCGCTTGCGCCGGCGGGAATTATGGGTCGTGGGTAGAGTATTGCCTTGGGTCATTCGCCCCGCAAGGTCACGAGCTTCGCATGCTTAGCATCGGCTGCGGTTACGGCGACCTTGAGCGGCACTTCATGCGAATTGACGCCAGTATAATGTGCGATGCGTTCGATATCGCGCCAGCGGCAATCCAGGGTGCAATATTGGCAGCACGTCAAGAAGGGTTCACCGGCATCCAATATCGCTGCGCAGACATCGAAACGGCGGGCCTAGAGCAGGGAGTGTATGATGCCGCTTGGTTCAACGGATCGCTTCACCATATCCAAGCGCTTGAGCGCGTGCTCGAACGTGTCCACAATAGCCTCAAGCCGGGTGGTCTGCTGTTCGTCAACGAGTATGTCGGAGCGAACCATTTCGGCTTTCCGCCTGCCCAACGGGAGGCGATCTCACATGCGTTCCATTTGATCCCGCACCAATATCGACGGAGTTTTATCCCTGCGAACCTTGGTCAAGTGGCGACTCAAGCACCCATACCGGATCCAGCCGAGGTTCGGCGTGTCGATCCGTCGGAAGCTATTCGGTCGCAGGACATCGTTTCCGCTATCGCAGACAATTTCGACATCATCGCAATTAATGCGTGTGGCGGGACAATTATGCAGTTTCTGCTTAGTGGCATCGCCGGAAACTTCCGCGAAGACGATGCGTCCTCCATGCTGGTTCTCGACATAGGGCGATCTTGCCTAGAAAGACTAGGAGTTCGAGACAGAACAGGTTGCGAACACACTGCTACGGTTTTTGCAACGCAACGCTACGGTATGCACCGGGACAGCGTAGCAGGAACGTATTTGGGAGCGGCTCAACGCCGTTACAGACAAGGATTTCGCAGTACCAAAAGGGAAGGGCAGGGACGGCCGCAACCGAATTTCAAGACCGGTGCCCAATACCGATGTTCACGGGAGTTGGAAGCAGACCGTCCGACAACAGTAGCCTCGCGCGAGCCGACCACCGGGAGCGACCAAGAAATCCCATCAGCTCGGCTCCCCACCACGGCAGTTTTCGGCAAAACGGACGGAATCAACACCCAGCATCCGCCAATGTTCGCAGGCGTATATTCGACGCACATTCGACGTAAGGAAAAAAGGTAGGCTAAGTGCCTGAAAGATCTGGTACGCCCAAGGGGAATCGAACCCCTGTTACCGCCGTGAAAGGGCGGTGTCCTAACCGCTAGACGATGGGCGCGCTCAGACGAAGCGGCTTATAATTGCGTTGTTGCCAACCGGCAACCCATCAGCCGCCAGATGCGGAAACTTTTTTCAAGAGGGGCAAGAAAAGCCAGTTTGGTGAGCCAGCGCAGGTTTCTGGCCTCGCGTCGTTGCACATCTTTGGATGAACGCGCCGCGCAGTCGTCATCCTATGGTCTGCGCTGCGTCGCTGCGCGCCTTGCTTCGCCATAGGATGACGAAGTCGCGGGTGCCTCGGCTAATCTCGAACGTCGCTGATAGCTAATCGGAAAAAACGGCGGGCTGCTAACAGCCCCTCGGCCCGTTTGCCGAATGGGGATGCTACCCCCGCCGGCGGCAGCGCCAATTCCAGTCGCGCTCGGGGCCGACGTCGACGTGAACGGATTCGGTATGGCAGTAGGTGCCGACGCCGCCGCGGCCGGGCATGGTTCGGATGTAGCTCGCCAGTTCCCATTTGGAGACGCCGGGAACCTGGATGTCGGCGGCGGCGCAATACATGTGCAGCGAATTCTTGGCGCCGTTGGCGCGGCGGTTGCGGGCCGGGTCGCGGTAGCCTGATGTGACCATCATCTTGCGGCCGTAATGGCCTTCGATGGTCTTCAGCACCCGCACCAGCGACGGCTTCAGGCAGGCGACGTCGACGCTCTCGTTTTGCTTCAACAGGCCGTTGGGCGCCAACCGGGCGAGGCCGGCGGCGGAAGCCACCTGATAGGCGCCGCCCGAACCCTCGTCCTCGTTCAGGTCGACGTCGCTTTCATCGTCGAGGCCGGATTTGCGCTTGATCTCGAACAGCGCCGTCTGGCGCACGCCGGGCAGCGCATCGCTGCCGGTGATGTGGTTGCTCTCGTTGCCAAGCGAGGCAAGCTGCAAGGGCTTGTCGGCCGAACTGGCTGAGGCCAACGTGATGATCGGCTTTGCCGGGGCGGCCTTCTGGGCAGCAACCGCAGGCTGTTCGCCCGAGCGCGAGTTGACCAGCGGAGCAGGTGCCGCCGAGGTTGGCGTGGTGCTGAACAGTGAGGCCAGGAAGCCCTTCTTCGGCGTGTCGATCTGCTGGGGCGCGGCGGTCACGTAGACCTCGTTGGTCGCGGGTGCCGCTGCCGTCGCTTTCGGTGCGGTCACGCCGGCATCGGCGGCGGCGATCTTCTGCGCCACGGCGTCCGTTGCGGCCGCGGTCTGTGCTGACTGCTGCAGCGACTGCGGCGTCTGGCCGACAATGGTTTCGGAGCCGGCGGGAACATTGACCGGGAAGCCGGTGCCGGGCTTGGCCACCGGCACATAGGCGACCTGCTCGGGCAGTGTCGCATCGCCCGCTGCCGTCATCATCATCTGCGGCCCGGTGGATGTGACCTGCACGGTCGAATCGCCCGGCGCCGCAGGGCTGGCGCCGGAAGCCGCGGCGATGTCAGAAGCGGTCGCGTTGTAGCCAGGCATGCCGACGGACATTGTGGGGTCGCCAGCGGAGGTGCAGGACGCCAGAAGCACGGAGAAAAGCGCTGCCGCTATAGTGCGACCTTCTCTCCCCGCGAGACGCGATCCTACTGATTTCAAAACTAAATTCCCCCTCGGTGTCCGGTCGGCCTGCTATTGGTGCGGCGTGGAAACGTTCACATCCAATAACCTTGTGTTCCCAAACCGGAAACGAGACTTGTGTCAATTCTGCAAGCCTCTGAATTATTTGCTCGTTGGAGGCCAATTGAGGCTTCTTGAAGGTTGACGACACCATTTCGCCCCGTTTTGCCGGCTCGTCAACTCACCAGACATTACATTCCGTTACACACAGGCACCTGCAAAAGGTGCCGGTCGTTACACACGCACCTTCACATAGGTGCCGGGGGCATCACCCAGGGTTTTCATGTGCTTGCCCGGTTTGCGGGCCGGAACGAGGGTGTCGTCCTGGGTTTCGATCCAGTGCTGCCAGTGCGTCCACCAGGAGCCGGGATGCTCCACCGCCGAGGCGAGCCACTGGCCAAAATCGCCCGTCGGTTTGCCGCCGGTCCAGTACTGGTATTTCTTGGCTGCCGGCGGGTTGACGACACCGGCAATGTGGCCGGAACCAGCCATCACAAACTCGACATCGCCGCCGAAATATTGCGAGCCGAGAAACACCGAAAGGGCCGGCGCGATGTGATCTTCCTTCGACGCCAGGTTGTAAACCGGGATGGTGACGTCGGCCAGCGACACAGTGCGGCCGGCGAGTTCCATCACGCCACGAGTCAGATTGTTCTCAAGATAACAGTTGCGCAGGTAGAAGGAGTGGTTTGCAGCCGCCATGCGGGTGGAATCGGCGTTCCAGTAGAGCAGGTCGAAGGGCAGGGGATCCTTGCCGCGCATGTAATTGTTGATGACATAAGGCCAGATCAGGTCGCCCGAGCGCAGCATGTTGAAGGCGGTCGCCATCTTGGTGCCGTCGAGGTAGCCCTTTTCGTTCATCGATTTCTCGACCGCTGCCACCTGGTCCTCATCGACGAAGACTTTCAGGTCGCCGGCATGGGTGAAGTCGACCTGCGTGGTGAAGAAGGTCGCCGATTTGATGCGGTTGTCGCCTTCCTGTGCCAGCAGTGCGAGTGCGGCCGCCAGCAGCGTGCCGCCGACGCAATAGCCGATGGCGTTGACCTCTTTCTCGCCGGTCGCCTTCTCGATCATGTCGAGGCCGTATTGCAGGCCTTCCCGTATGTAAGCTTCCCAGCCCTTGGCGCCGTGCCGCTCGTCGGGATTGATCCAGGAGATGACGAACACGGTATGGCCTTGCTCGATCGCCCAGCGGATGAAGGACTTTTGCGGGTTGAGATCGAGGATGTAGAACTTGTTGATCCAGGGCGGGCAGATCAGCAGCGGGCGCTTGAGCACCGTCTCCGTCGTCGGATCGTACTGGATGATTTCGGCGACATCGCTGCGGCCGACCACCTTGCCGGGAGTTGTCGCGACGTTCTTGCCGATCTCGAAGGGCGAATAGTCAGCTTGTCTCAGCTTCAGGTCGCCCTTGCCGGCGGCGATGTCTTCGGCCAGCATCTTCATGCCGCGCACCAGGTTTTCGCCATTCGAGGCGACGGTTTCTCGAAACAGCTCCGGATTGGTCAGGATGAAGTTCGACGGCGAGATGGCATTGGACACCTGCTTGACGTAGAAGCTCGCCTTATGGCGGGTGTGGTCGTCGAGGCCTTCGGCGTGCTCGACCAGGTCGGCCGCCCAGCGCGAGGTGACGAGATAGGCCTGTTTGAGGAAATCGAAGAAAGCGTTGCGACCCCATTCGGGGTCTTGAAAACGCTTGTCGCCGCGCTCGGGCTTGACCGCATCGTCCGGCGCTTCGGCATTCGGGCTAACCTTCTGGATGGCGTTGCCCCAGACCGTCATGTAGCCGGCGAACAGTCGCGTCTGCGCTTCCAGCGCGCGTTGCGGGTCGGCCAGCCAATATTCGCTGAGCTTGGAAAAGGTTTTGACCATGTCGACCACGGGTTCGGCGACATGATCGCGCACCTCGCCCTTTTCGCGCGGCTCGGCCCAGGCGGAGGCGGCTTTGCCGGCCTGTTCGACCATACGCGCCATGTTCAACGCGAAGCGTTCCGGGTCTTTCACCAGATATTGCTCGACGGTCGAAGATTGATCATCTTCCGCTTTGCTCGAATCAGGTGTTTTGGACATGGCTCGCGGGGTTCCTCCCGAGGCGTTTTCTTGACATATTATCATGGGACATCTGACCGGGTCCAATGCGCTGTACCCCGGCTGCCAGGAAAACAATATGACGATTAACACCGGCAAGACCATTTTTTCGGAGGCAGGCCGCTTTTGCCGCGTCGCGGTTGCAATCGCCTGTCTGACGCCAGGGCTGCTGGCGGCAAGTGGCTGCACGAGCGCCAACACCGGCAACGGGATGAATGTCGGCCTGACCCAGGGCGCGCAGGACACCGGCTCTTATCCCAATCTCAACATCCCACCGCAGGTGGCGGCAAAGCAGCTCACCCCTGAGGAGACGCAGGCCAAGCTTGCCCAGTTGAAGGGCGAACAGCAGGGGCAAGTGGCCAAGGGCGGCGGCGGTGCCCCGTCCACCAGCCCGGCGGCGCTGAATTCGCTGGCGAAGAACCATGGCAAGGACACGCTGAAGCAGATCGAAGCCAAATGCGATCCCGCCCTCGACCCTACCTGCAAATAAAGCTATATCGCGCGCCGAAAGCGGTCTTTGCCAAAGGCGCCTAGCCAAGCCAACTGTGCTAAAGCCAATCTTAATCGTCTGGAACTGACATGGAAGAATTTCACAAGGTCCGCCGGCTTCCGCCCTACGTGTTCGAGCAGGTCAACCGGCTGAAGGCCAGCGCCCGTTCGCGCGGCGCTGACATTATCGACCTTGGCATGGGCAATCCCGACCTGCCGACTCCGAAGGCGATCGTCGACAAATTGTGCGAAGTGGTGCGAGATCCGCGCACGCATCGCTATTCCTCCTCGCGCGGCATCCCAGGTCTGCGCCGCGCCCAGGCCGCCTATTATCAGCGCCGTTTCGGCGTGAAGCTCAATCCCGACACGCAGGTGGTGGCGACGCTCGGTTCGAAGGAAGGCTTCGCCAATATGGCGCAGGCGATCACCGCGCCGGGCGACGTGATCCTGTGCCCCAACCCGACCTATCCGATCCATGCTTTCGGCTTCATCATGTCGGGCGGCGTCATCCGTTCGCTGCAGGTCGAGCCGGATGACGGCTTCATCCCGGCGCTCGAGCGCGGTGTCCGTCATTCGATCCCGAAGCCACTGGCATTGATCCTCAACTATCCGTCGAACCCGACGGCGCTGGTCGCCTCGCTCGATTTCTACAAGGACGTGGTCGCCTTCGCCAAGAAGAACGACATCATCATCCTGTCGGACCTTGCCTATTCGGAGATCTATTTCGACGGCAATCCGCCGCCTTCGGTGCTGCAGGTGCCGGGCGCCATCGATGTCTGCGTCGAGTTCACCTCGATGTCGAAGACCTTCTCCATGCCCGGCTGGCGCATGGGCTTTGCCGTCGGCAATGAGCGGCTGATCTCGGCGTTGACGCGGGTGAAGTCCTATCTCGACTACGGCGCCTTCACGCCGATCCAGGTGGCGGCGGCGCATGCGCTGAATGGCGACGGCGCCGACATCGCCGAAGTGCGCGAGGTCTATTTGAAGCGCCGCGACGTCATGGTCGACGCCTTCAGCCGCGCCGGCTGGACCATTCCGGCACCGGCTGCCTCGATGTTCGCCTGGGCGCCGATCCCGGAGCCGTTCAAGCATCTCGGCTCGCTTGAGTTTTCCAAGCTCCTGATCGAGCACGCCGACGTGGCGGTGGCGCCGGGCATCGGCTTTGGCGAGCATGGCGACGATCATGTTCGCATCGCGCTGGTCGAGAACGAGCACCGGATCCGGCAGGCGGCGCGCAACATCAAGCGCTTCCTGGCGTCCAGCGCCAAGCAGCCGAACAATGTGGTGCCGCTCGCCGCGCATCGCTAAAGTCGCCGCACATCTTATTCGAGTAGATTTTTTGAGGGGCGTCGCCGGGCATGGCTGAAGCGTTGCGTGTTGGAATTGCGGGTCTGGGTACGGTTGGCGCCTCGGTGGCGCGCGTGCTGCGCGACAAGGCAGCGGAGCTGACGCGCCAGTGCGGACGCGATGTCATCGTCACGACCGTTTCCGCGCGCGATCCCAAGCGCGACCGTGGCGTCGACCTCAGCGCCGCCAAATGGTTCGACGATCCGATCAAGATGGCGCAGGCCGCCGATATCGACGTCTTCGTCGAACTGATCGGCGGCGACGAAGGGGCAGCGCGCGCGTCGGTCAAGGCAGCACTAGAAGCCGGACGTCATGTCGTCACCGCCAACAAGGCGCTGTTGGCCAAGCACGGCGTGGCGCTTGCCGAAATCGCCGAGAAGAAGGGCGTGCTGCTCAACTACGAGGCGGCAGTTGCCGGCGGCATCCCGGTCATCAAGACGATGCGCGAGGCGATGGCCGGCAATTCGGTCACCCGCGTCTTCGGCATCCTCAACGGCACCTGCAACTACATCCTGACCCGCATGGAGGCCGAGGGCATCTCCTTCGACGAGTGCCTGAAGGACGCGCAACGGCTGGGTTATGCAGAGGCCGACCCGACCTTCGATATCGAGGGCCATGATACGGCGCACAAATTGTCGATCCTGACCAGCCTGGCCTTCGGCACCAGGATCGCGGCCAATGACATCTACATGGAAGGCATTTCCAACATCAGCCAGGCCGACATCCGCGCTGCGGGCGACCTTGGCTACCGGATAAAATTGCTCGGTGTCGCGCAGCGCACCGACAGCGGCATCGAGCAGCGCGTGCACCCGACCATGGTGCCGACCGCGTCGGTGATCGCACAGGTGCATGGCGTTACCAATGCGGTGGCCATCGAAACCGACATTTTGGGCGAACTGCTGCTCTCCGGCCCGGGCGCCGGCGGCAACGCCACCGCGTCCGCCGTGGTCGGCGATATCGCCGACATCGCAAAGAGCCGGCCGGGCTTCCAGCACGGTCCGGTGTTCGGCCTGCCGGCCAAGGAACTGCGCCCCTACAAGAAGGCGCAGATGCGCAGCCATGCCGGCGGCTATTTCATCCGGCTGACCGTGCACGACCGCATCGGCGTCTTCGCCGCGATCGCCAAGCGCATGGCCGACAACGACATTTCGCTGGAATCGATCGTCCAGCATGCCGTCAGCGGTGAGACCGACGCGCAAAAGACGGTGATCCTGGTCACCCACGAGACGACGGAAGCAGCGGTGCGCAAGGCTGTCGACGGCATCACCAAGGACGGCCACCTCACAGACAAGCCGCAGGTTATCCGCATTGAGCGCGCTGGTTAGGCCAAGTCATTTTTCTCCTTAACCGATTGATATTCCTGCTGAAAGGTGGTTCGGACGCCATAATGCTCTATCTCTTTGATTCGGAGCCGGATTGAGATTTCAGGTCGAACCCACCAGTCATGATCGGGCTCTGGCGGAGGCGTGAGCCGCGAGATCAACGCGCGTCACCAAGAGGTGGAAAAGTTGAGACTTTCCTGTTTAGCCGTCGCATATTGCCGGAAATGACAATCTGTAGACTACGCCTCCTATGACGGGCGACAAACGCCTCTTCCTCGATGTCAGGCAGTCGGCGACCGGTGTTTCCTGGGAACACCGGTTGAGCGAGCGGCAGGACATGACTGCGCTGGCCATAGCGCAGGGCCACGGCGTGCCCGACATTGTGGCTCGCGTGCTCGCCGGGCGCGGCGTCACCGCCGACCAGGCCGAGCGCTTCCTCGATCCGACGATTCGCAATCTGTTGCCGGATCCGGCTTCGCTGACCGACATGGGCAAGGCTGCGACCCGCATCGCCGAAGCGGTCATGGCCAAGGAGAAGGTGGCAATCTTCGGCGACTACGATGTCGACGGCGCCGCCTCTTCGGCGTTGCTCAAGCGCTTCCTGGCGCATTTCTCGGTGCCTTCGGAGATCTACATTCCCGACCGCATCTTCGAGGGCTACGGCCCCAATCCGGAGGCTATGCGCGAACTGGTCTCGCGCGGCGCGACGCTGATCGTCACCGTCGATTGCGGCACCAACAGCGCTGTCTCTATCGATGCCGCCAAGGCCGCAGGCGCCGATGTGGTGGTGCTCGACCACCATCAGGTCGGCGGCCCGCTGCCGGAGGCGACCGCGGTCGTCAATCCCAATCGCGAGGACGACCTTTCCGGGCAAGGCCATCTGTGCGCCGCCGGTGTCGTCTTCCTCACTCTGGTGCAGACGGCGAGGGTCCTGCGCAGCCGATTGCCCGATGCCGCGCAGCCGGACCTGTTGTCGTTGCTCGACCTGGCGGCGCTGGCCACGGTTTGCGATGTGGTGCCGCTCATCGGCGTGAACCGCGCTTTCGTCGTCAAGGGACTACAGATGGCGCGGCAGCAGAAGAATGAGGGGCTCGCCGCACTGGCGCGGGTGTCCCGCATCGGTGAGCCGATAAGCACCTTTCATCTCGCCTATCTGATTGGGCCGCGCATCAATGCCGGCGGCCGCATCGGCGATGCAGCACTTGGCAGCCGGCTGCTCGCCACCGACGATCCGGTTGAGGCCGGGACCATTGCCGAGACACTCGACCGGCTCAACCAGGAACGCCAGCAGATGGAGCTGGAGATGCTGGCAGCGGCGCGCGCCGAGGCTGACGCCGAACTTGCCGGCGGCAATGGGCCGGCCATCATCGTCACCGCCAGCACCAATTGGCATCCCGGCATTGTCGGCTTGATCGCCTCGCGGCTGAAGGACCATGCGCGGCGGCCGGCCTTCGCCATCGCCTTCAACGCCAATGGCATCGGCACCGGCTCTGGCCGTTCGGTGTCGGGCTTCGATCTCGGACGGCTGGTGCGCGCAGCCGCCGATGCCGGGCTGATCGTCAAGGGCGGCGGCCACGGCATGGCCGCCGGCATCACGGTGGAACGCGCCAAGCTCGGCGAACTCCGTGCTTTCTTCGAGGAGCGCGCGGCGGCCGAAGTGTTCCGGCTGCAGGACGAAGAAAGTCTGGCCGTCGACGGCGCGCTCGCCGCCGAGGGCGCGACGATTGCTTTGCTCGATGCACTGGAAAAGGCCGGGCCTTTCGGCGCCGGCCATGTCGCGCCGGTGTTCGCGCTGCCGCGCCATCGGCTGGCCGACGCGCGGGCCGTCGGCACCAACCACATCCGGGCTGATCTGCAGTCGGAAAGCGGCGGCCGCATCCAGGGCATCGCCTTTCGATCCGTCGATACCGCGCTGGGCGAATTCCTGTTCAAGAACAGGGGCAACACGATCCATGTAGCCGGCTCGCTGTCGGGGAATTATTGGAACGGGAACCGCACGGTGCAGTTCCGCATCACCGATGCGGCCAAAGCCTGACATTGCCGAATTGGTTTAAGCGAGAACCGTCTGCAGCCGCTTCAACTCGCTGATCTGCGCCATCGTCGCCTGGTAACCGACGCTGATCGCCTCATCCGCGCGGTGGAATTCGGTCAAGCCGATATGGCTGAGTTTCGGTTGGAGCGACATGTCGGGCGGATCGCCCGCCAGCCTTGCGCGTGAAATCCGGTCCTGGATGATGTTGAAGGCTTCGACCATGACGCCGGTGATGCCGAGACGGCTCTGGTGCGGCTGGTGGTTCGGGTCGGCCTGGCCTGGACGGGGCGCGTCCTTCTCGATGAGCAGTTCCCCGGCGCTGTGCTTGATGACGGCGGCGCGGCCGAACAGATCGTAGTGAAGGTTGACCGCGACGACCAGCGGCTGCTCGTAGGCGCGGCAGACCGAGACCGGAACGGGGTTGACCAGCGCGCCGTCGACCAGGATGCGGCCGTTGCAATTCACCGGTTCGAACACGCCGGGCAGCGCATAGGAAGCCCGCATCGCGGTGATCAGCGAACCGCTGGACAGCCAGATCTCATGGCCGGTGCGAATTTCGGCGCCAACGGCGACGAAGGGTTTCGTCAGATCCTCGAAGCGGATGCCTGCCATGTGCTCGCGCAGCCTGACGTCCAGTTTCATGCCGCCGAACAGGCCGCTGCCGCGCAGATTGAGATCGAGCAGGCCGAAGATGCGCCGCTTGGTCAGGCTGCGGGCGAACTCCTCGAGTTCGTCCAGCTTGCCGGCCAGATAGCAGCCGCCAACCAGCGCGCCGATCGAGGTGCCGGCGATCATCGAGACTTCGATGCCGGCTTCGTCGAGCGCGCGCAGCACGCCAATGTGCGCCCAGCCGCGTGCGCAGCCGCCGCCCAGCGCGAGCGAAATGCCTGTCTTGCCCGCGGGTTGCGGGTCAGGCACGCCGCCGGACGATGAGGGGCCATTGGCCTCCCGCACGTCCGGTCTGCTACGCAATGACGCCCACTCGAGCATCATGATCTCCCTTGTCCCGCGTCCGTTCTACAGGAAGGACGTTTGAGAATAGTGAATATGAGTGGTTTGCGACTGTTGAATGGTTCACGCGGGCTTCCGATACGTTTTTTCCGCATCGAACAGCGGCGTGCTGCCATCGCCGGCAAGCGTTGCCTTGCCGCCGATTAGCCCCACCGTCCGATAAAAACATGAACGCCGGCCGGTGTGACAAGTTGCGTCGTGGCCCAACACTTTGACGCGCAACCATATGGCGTCCTGGTCACAATCCGTGAGCATCTCGACGACGGTCTGAAAATTGCCTGATGTTTCGCCCTTCTTCCACAGCGTGCTGCGCGAGCGCGACCAGTAGTGCGCGATGCCGGTTTCGAGCGTCAGCGCCAGCGCCTCGGCATTCATATGCGCGACCATCAGCAGCATACCGTCAGCGGCGTCGGTGACGACGACGGTGACCAGCCCGGCAGCATCGAAGCGCGGGGAAAACACCGCGCCTTCTTCGAGAGCCTTCTTGTCTGATGGAGCCTTGGGAAATGTTAGTGCCGACATCGCCGGTCCTTGATCTAGCGATGCCGGCGAGGGGCTTACGCCCCGAGGCCGCGCACCATGGTGACGAAACGGACCTGTTCCTCGGGCGTGTCCTTGAACACGCCGGTGAAGGTCGAGGTCAGCGTGGTGGAGCCCTGCTTGCGGATGCCGCGCATGGCCATGCACATATGCTCGGCCTCGATCATGACGGCGACACCGCGCGGATTGAGCACGTCCTGGATGACGCCGGCGATCTGTGCGGTCATGGCCTCCTGAGTCTGCAGGCGATGGGCGAAGATATCGACGACGCGCGCGATCTTGGACAGGCCGACGACCTTGCCATCCGGGAGGTAGCCGACATGCGCCTTGCCGATGATCGGCACCATGTGGTGCTCGCAATGCGAGTGGAACTGGATGTCCCTGACGATGACGAGATCGTCATAGCCGGCGACTTCCTCGAAGGTGCGGCCGAGTTCTTCGGCCGGGCACATGTCATAGCCGTTGAACATTTCGAGAAAGGCCTTGGTGACGCGCTTGGGCGTGTCGATCAGGCCCTCGCGGTCCGGATTGTCGCCGGTCCAGCGCAACAGCGTGCGCACGGCGGCCTCGACCTCGGCTTCGCTCGGCCTGTCGGTGACCGGCTTGTCCAGATAGTCGGAAGGGGGCATTATTTTCTTGATGACGGCATCCATAAAGGCGTCTCCCGTAGTTCCTCTCTCAGGAGGAACGAGTTGAACGGACCACAACCTTTCGAGTGCTGAAAACTCGCCCTGTTTCCAGCCCGCAAGCGGCGTGAACGAAATGGGCAAGGACGATGGCTTTGCGTTGCCTTGTCGATACCCGACTGCCAGCATTATATATGGTCGTGCGCAGCGAATGAAAGACGCTACAGCGGCAATCGCTGTTCGCTTGGCGGCGACGCGGATTGGAAAAATATGATTGACGACGTCTACAATGCGAAAATTCTGGGTTTTGCCGGAAATATCGCGCGCATCGGCCGCCTCGATCATCCGGATGCGAGCGCCAAGGCGCATTCCAAACTGTGCGGCTCGACTGTGACCGTTGACCTCAAGATGAACAATGGCGTCGTCACCGATTTCGCCCATGACGTGAAGGCCTGCGCGCTCGGCCAGGCCTCGTCCTCGATCATGGCTCAACATGTCATCGGCGCTAGCGCCGACGAATTGCGCGCGGTGCGCGAGACCATGCTGAAGATGCTGAAGGAAAACGGCGCGCCGCCGCAAGGCCGCTTTGCCGATTTGAAATATCTGGAGCCGGTGCGCGACTACAAGGCGCGTCATGCCTCGACCATGCTGACCTTCGATGCGGTCGTCGATGCCATAGGCCAGATCGAGAAGAAGCGCGCGGAAGAAGCGGTGTGACATAGCGCAGACTTCGCGCAGGCCATGACGGAGGAAGTGCTTGCATTGGTTGATGGTGGCTTTGGGCGTTGCGGTTTCGCTGGTGACGAGTGGCTATGCTGCCGGAGAAGAAAGCGCTTCGCAGCAGAAGGCCGCCACCTATCTCTTTGACAAGCTGGCTGGCTGCTGGAATATCACAGTCGGCGACGGATCAGTGATCACGATCACGCGCGTCCAAATCAGCCTGAACCGGGATGGTTCGCTGGCGGGACCGCCAAAGGTACTCAACCCCGCGACAGAGCCACAGGGCAAGATGTTCAATCAAAGCGCAGCTCGGGCAATTGCCCGTTGTGCGCCCTTCACTGGCCTTGCCGCTTATGTCGACAGCTACCAGGCTTGGCGCGAGATCACTGTCAATTTCGACGCCCGAGACATGTCATCCACCCCGCAGCAGAAATAGAAGCCGGACGCTAAGATTACGCCGGCTTAGGTCTGCAGTGTCTGCGCCCGTCTGCTTTCGGCAAATTCGCTTCTCACCCAGTCGGCAAACGCCTTGACCGGTTCCGGCAGGTCCTTCAAACTCTTGGCGACCAGCCAGTAGGCGCCGGATGCGACATCAATGTCGAACGGCTTGATCAGCGCGCCGGATGCAATCTCCTCGCCGATCTGCAACAGGTCGCCCAGTGCCACGCCGTGGCCGAGCAGGGCGGCCTGCTTCGACAGCGACACATCCGCCAGCATAGGGCCGCGCGCCGGAATGGCGTCGGCGGCGACGCCGGCTGCCTCGAACCAGCGCGCCCAGCCTTGACGATTCTCCTCGTGCAACAGCGTGTAGCGGGCAAGGTCGAGCGGCTTTTCGAGGGCAGGGCCCGATGCCAGCAAGGTGGGCGACAGGACCGGTGAATCGACGGTCGAGGCTAGCCATTCGGCCTCGCTGCGCGGCCATGAGGTGGCGCGCGCGCTGAAGCGCAAGGCGAGTTCGGGCTGATCGCTGCGGAACTCGATCGGCCTTGGGTCGACTTCGAGGGAAACGTCGATATCGGGCCGCAACTGGCTGAAGCGGTTGAGCCGCGGCAACAGCCATACCGAGGCCAGCGACGGCTCGACACTGACGCGGACCACCGACTGCGCCGGGGCAGCCACCAGGTCCGAAACCAGCCTGTCGATGTCATCGAAACTCCTGACCAACTGATCGAGCAGGCGCTGGCCGGCCTCGGTCAACTCGACGCGGCGGTGATGGCGGTGGAACAAGGGCTGGCGCAGGAACTGCTCGAGTTCGCGGATCTGCCGACTGATGGCGGCCTGCGAGACGAACAGCTCCTCGGCGGCCCGGCTAAAGCTCAATTGCCGGCCGGCTGCCTCGAAACTTCGCAACGCCGTCAGGGGCAACCGTCCGCGCTTCAATTCGCATAACCCGAAGTTATCCGAACCGGAAATTATACTCGTTTGAAGGCGAAGGCCAGCGGGCGTCTAATCCGCTCTTAGAGGAGACACGGACATGATCCAGTTTCTGGAAATCTTTGGCGATGTGATGCGGATCGCGACGTTTCAATGGCGTGGCGACAGGCAGCATCATGTGCAGCGCACCGAGCAAAGGCCGGCCACCCGCTGGGCGGCTCCAGCGGAGCGGCATCCCTTTCGCCGCTCGCGACCCTGAAGCCGACAAAGAGGCGAGTGAGTGAAGAGGATTGCGTTTGCCGGCCGAAGCTCACATCTATCGGTTTGGAAACGCAAGCTGACCCGGAAGCCGGTTTCGGGTCGCGTTCGGAAAGAGACTGCGGTGGGCGACCAGCATCGGCATGTGCATGCCGCCGGACGGACCCGGCGCGGGCGCAACTGGCCCGGTCCGTGGCGCAAAACACCCGGCCGCATTTTCGGCACGTCGCTGGTGCGCCTCTATCAACTGACGCTGTCCGGATTTGTCGGCAATTCCTGCCGGCATCTGCCGACCTGTTCCGAATACGCGCATGAGGCGATCGCCCGCCATGGTCTGTGGGCCGGCGGCTTCATGGGGCTGTTCCGCGTGCTGCGCTGCGGCCCTTTCGGTTCGCATGGCATCGATCGCGTGCCGGAGGTACTCGATCAGCGCTATGTCTGGTTCATGCCATGGCGTTATTGGCAGATCGGCAGGAAGCGCGGCGAGGCCTGACGGCGGGCGCGCTGGTCCCTGATCCAGATCGCCAGCGCGGCATTTCTTTACAATCCGGTAAGGTTAACAACGGGCTGCACAAAGACTGCGCATTTGAGTCAAAATCGAGCCAAGACACTTGGCTAAGCGCCTCCTGTTCATTCCCAGGAGAGCCCACATGCGTCGGATCGAAACCCATCCCTTCATCATTGCCGCGGTCCTCTTCCTGCTGGCCTGGTTTCTGGGATTTCCGATGCGGGCGCAATCGGCTCCGCTTGGCGATGTCGCCTGCACGCTTATCCAGGACGCGGCGAGCGGCGAGACGCTCTATCAAAGCGGCGTCTGCGACCAACGCGTCAGCCCGGCGTCGACCTTCAAGGTGCCGCTGGCGCTGATCGGCTACGACAGCGGTATCCTGAGCGATGCGCATACGCCGACCTGGGACTACAAGCCTGAATTCAGGGCCGTGAGCCGCGACCACAAAGCCGTCGACCCGACGATCTGGGAGCGCGACTCGATCGTATGGTATTCGCGCGAGATCGTGCGCCGGCTCGGCGCAAAAAGCTTTGCCGGCTACGTCTCGAAATTCGGCTACGGCAACATGGATGTCTCGGGCGATGCCGACAAGGACAACGGGCTCACGCAATCCTGGATAAATTCCTCGCTTGAGATATCGCCGGTCGAACAGACAGCCTTCCTGCGCCAGCTGCTCGCCGGCAAGATGCCGGTTTCTGCCAAGGCGCATGAGATGACCCGAGCCATCCTGCCGACTTTCCAGGCCGGCGGCTGGACGGTGCGGGGCAAGACCGGCAGCACCAGGCTGGGAAACAGCAAGGACAAGCGCGCGCTGGGCTGGTTCGTCGGCTGGGCCGAAAAGGGCGGCCGCCCGATCGTCTTCGCCCGGCTGGTCGTCGACACCAAGCCGATCGACATGCCGAAAGGCCCGGCGACACGCGCGGCGTTACTGAGGGAGTTGCCGCAACTGGTGAAGTGAACTTGCTTTAGCTTCAAGTGCTCCGGCGGGCACGAAGGATGTGGCCGCCGGAATTCCTTGTCTCCGCCTTTGGCGTCCTGGAGAAGCGGCCGGCGATGTCGCTGCTTTCCAGATCTTCGATCTCATCGAAGCCGAGCTCGCGCAGCGATTGCGCCAGTGCCGCGGGCACGAAGAAGCTGATCCAGGGCTCTCCGGCAGCGGCGACGCGCGCCGCATGGAAAGAGAGGGCAGCCTGTCCAGCCGCATCGCGGTTCTCGGCCGGCTCGCTGTAGTCGAAGACGACCTCCGAACCGGGCATGCCGGCAATCCAGGACAGGGTGCTGAAGATTGCGTCCTGGCTCAGATACGGAACGACACCCAGCCAGATGAAGAAACTGGGCTCGGTCTGCCGCAAACCGGCCGATGCCAGTTCATCCGCGGGGCGCTGGCGTTCGAAGTTGACCGGCACGAACATGGTGGCCCGCGGTTCGGCAAGACCAGCATCGGCGATGCATTTCCGTTTCCAGGCCTGTGTCGCCGGGTGATCGACTTCGAACACCGCGACATCAGGGTACGGATTGCGCAGCGAGAAAGTGTCGAGGCCGGCGCCGAGCACCACCACTTGCTGGACGCCCCGGCGCACCGCCGCAGCCAGCCAGTCCTCGGCGAGGCGAGCGCGCGCTGCCACGAACAGGCGCATGCGCCGGCTGCGCTCATCTTCCTGCTCGAGCTCCTGCACCGTCGGTGCGGCATCGCCCAGTATCGCACTCGCATATGGGTCGCGAAACAGCGCCGCCTGCTGCGAGAACTGGTGGAGGGCCCGCATGCGCGCGACGCCCAAGGCGGTTCGGCTGGGTTTTGCGTCTTCCATGCCGGGGATTCCAACCTCGTGTCGGGGAAATTCGCAAGCCTGTGCGACTGGCCTGCGACATCTGTCGCGCCATTTCCTGACAGCTGCGCCAACGACGGCTCTTTACCTGATGCCGCGTGGCCTCTAAAACCCGCCCGCTGCCGGATGCCTCCGGCTTCACACCACGACCACCCGCGCTCGTTTGCGGGACTGGATAGGAGATACAAATGCTGAATTCCGTTTCCCTGACATTTCCCGATGGCTCCGTTCGCGACTATGACGCGGCGATGACCGGTGCAGGCCTCGCCGAATCGATCTCGAAGTCGCTGGCCAAGAAAGCCGTCGCCTATGCCATCGACGGCACCGTTCGCGATCTTTCCGACCCGCTTGGCAAGTCCGGCAAGGTCGAGATCATCACCCGCACCGATCCGCGCGCGCTGGAGCTCATCCGTCATGATGCAGCACACGTGCTGGCGGAGGCAGTGCAGGAACTGTGGCCGGGAACGCAAGTGACCATCGGGCCGGTAATCGAGAACGGATTCTATTACGACTTCGCCCGCAACGAGCCGTTCACGCCTGACGATTTCCCGGTGATCGAAAAGAAGATGCGCGAGATCATTGCGCGCAACAAGCCGTTCACCAAGGAAGTCTGGTCGCGCGACAAGGCGAAAAAGGTCTTTGCCGAGAAGGGCGAGCGCTACAAGCTCGAGCTGATCGACACCATTCCCGAAGACCAGGATCTCAAGATCTATTCCCAGGGCGAATGGTTCGACCTCTGCCGCGGCCCGCACATGGCCTCGACCGGCCAGATCGGCAACGCCTTCAAGCTGATGAAGGTGGCCGGCGCCTATTGGCGCGGCGATTCGAACAACCCGATGCTGACCCGCATCTACGGCACGGCATGGGCCGAGCAGGCTGAACTCGATGCCTACCAGACGATGCTGGAAGAGGCCGAGAAGCGCGACCACCGCAAGCTCGGCCGCGAGATGGACCTGTTCCATTTCCAGGAAGAGGGGCCGGGCGTCGTCTTCTGGCACGCCAAGGGCTGGAAGATGTTCCAGAATCTGGTCAACTACATGCGCCGCCGCCTCGACGAGCAAGGCTACCAGGAGGTCAACGCACCGCAGGTTCTCGACAAGAGCCTGTGGGAGACGTCGGGCCACTGGGGCTGGTATCGCGATGCCATGTTCAAGGTGACGGTGGCCGGCGACGACACCGACGACGACCGCGTGTTCGCGCTAAAGCCGATGAATTGTCCGGGCCACGTGCAGATATTCAAGCATGGGTTGAAATCCTATCGCGATCTTCCCGTAAAGCTTGCGGAATTCGGCAATGTGCATCGTTACGAACCGTCCGGCGCCTTGCACGGGCTGATGCGCGTGCGCGGCTTCACGCAGGACGATGCGCACATCTTCTGCACCGAGGAGCAGCTGGCCGCGGAATGCCTGCGCATCAACGATCTAATCCTGTCGACGTACGCCGATTTCGGCTTCGACGATGTCAGCGTGAAGCTGTCGACGCGGCCGGATAAGCGCGTCGGCACCGACGAGGCCTGGGATCATGCCGAGGCGATCATGGGCAACGTGCTGGATACAATCAGGACGCGCTCGGGAAACCGCATCAAGACCTCGATCAATCCGGGCGAGGGCGCTTTCTACGGGCCGAAATTCGAATATGTGCTGAAGGACGCCATCGGCCGCGAATGGCAGTGCGGCACCACGCAGGTCGACTTCAATCTGCCGGAACGCTTTGGCGCCTTCTACATCGGTTCGGATTCGGAAAAGAAGCAGCCGGTGATGGTGCATCGCGCCATCTGCGGTTCGATGGAACGCTTTCTCGGCATCCTGATCGAGCATTATTCCGGTCATTTCCCGCTGTGGTTCGCGCCGCTGCAGGTGGTTGTGGCGACGATCACCTCGGATGCTGACGACTATGCGCGAAAGGTCGTCGCACAGTTGAAGGCGGCAGGACTTTTGGCCGAACCGGATCTGCGCAACGAGAAGATCAACTACAAGGTGCGTGAGCATTCGCTGGCCAAGGTTCCTGTGATCCTCGTATGCGGCAAGCGCGAGGCGGAAGAGGAGACGGTCAACATCCGCCGGCTCGGCTCGCGCGATCAGGAATCGCTCAAGCTGGCCGACGCGCTGAAGCTGCTTTCCGACGAGGCTGTTTCGCCCGACCGCAGGCGCAGCGCGGCCTGAGCAATCAATATTTCGGAGAAATGGCGGTGGAGCGATCCACCGCCATTTTCACATGCCTGTCACGCCAACCTTGTAACGAGCCCCCATGCTCAAGCTGAAGATACGGGAAAGGCCGTTTCCCGAACTCTCCTACGCCAATGCGAGCCAGCCGGCGCTGACGCGCTGGTTCATCCATTCCATTGAAGGTCTGTCGGGGCGCGACCGGTATGCCGCGCTCTATGATTTCTGGCGCCGCCAGGTGGCGCCGACCGGCGAGCGGGTGTTCAGCCGCATGCTGCAGCTGATCGACGTCAAGGTCCGCAGCACCGATCAGTGGCCGCCGGCAAAGCTGCCGGACACACCGCTGGTGATCGTAGCCAACCACCCGTTCGGCATTGGCGACGGCATTGCAGTGCTGTCGCTGGTCGAGCAGCTCGGGCGTCCGTTCCGCGTCATGATCCACAAGGATCTGCTGAAGGTCCGCGAAATGGAACCGTACTCGCTGCCGATCGACTTTTCCGAGACCAAGGACGCGGTGAAGAACAACATGGCGGTGCGCCACGAGGCAGTGCGGCTGTTGAAAGAGGGCGTCACCATAGTGGTATTTCCGGCCGGCGGCGTCGCCACCGCGCCGAGAGGCTTTGGCCGGGCGCGCGACCTGCCGTGGAAGATGTTTCCGGCGCGCCTCGTGCAGGACGCCAAGGCGTCGGTGGTGCCGATGCATTTTTCCGGGCAGAACGGCCGGCTGTTCCATCTGGTCAGCGGCCCGATGAACATGGGGGAGCGCGAAGGAAGGCTGGCGAAATTCGTCGGCAAGGCGTCGCTGACGTTGCGCCTTTCAATGCTCATCCGCGAATTCGCGCGGCTGTCCGGCAAAGCGATCGACGTTCGCGTCGGCAACGTACTGCGCTGGGATGAGCTGGAGCCGCTGCGCGACCGCAAGACCTTGCTTGATCGCCTTCATCGCGGCGTCTTCGATCTGGCGCCCGACGCACCGCGCAGCCGCGTCCACTTCCTGCAGCGCCGCCTGCGCAAGGCCGCCTGACGTAGCCCTGAACTACCACTTCAACTGAGAGCCAAACCGAGGCCAATGGGCGCGCCGGTCAGTCGGCGCCTTCCTCGGGATCGATGGCCGAGGCTTCGGTGGCCAGGACCTCGATCTCCTGGTTCTGTCCGGCAACGACGGTGAAATCCTTCTGGTAGATGCGGTCGCGGTTCTTGGCGATGATGGTGTATTGGCCCTCGGCCAAGACCATCGAGGCGAAGGCGCCGACGGCCTCCTTGATCGGATCGCCGGATTCGTTGAGCAGCGACCAGGATGTATCAGCGATGGCCTCGCCGCCGGTCTCGCGCACCAGCTTCATGGTCTCCTCCGCCGCGCGATGCTCGACGGTGGCTTCGGTCAGCTTGCCGGCCTCGACGCGGATGTCGGAGCGAATGACGGCATTGACCGCGCCATAGGTGGAGACGACATGGTAGACACCGGCGTTGAGCCGGACGACGCTGTTCGGCTCGACATCGGGAATGATCAAAGCGCGGTCGCCATTGGCCTCGGCGGTGCCCTCATAAATGGAGAAGCGCAGTTTTTTCGGCGGAATACGCACGCCGCCCGACAGCACCGCGTCGAGCTTGAGGCCGCCGGCATCGAGCACCAGGCTTTCGCGCCTGGCGTCCTTGCCGACGGTGATGCGCTTGGTGGCGCCGGCGCGTCCGTATGAGGCGTGGACCAGATAGCTGCCGGGTTCGAGCTGGAACACGGCGCTGCCGCCATGCGCGGAAGCCACCATCGGCAGCTTGCCGTCGCCGGCGGCCTCGGGCTTGAAGACGCGCCAGACGATGCCGCGCGTGATGTCGGCGCCCTTGTCGGTCAACTGCGCCGACAGCGTTATGGCACCGCCGCCACCGAGTGCCAGCGGCGTCTCGCCCTTGGGCGGTGCATAGCTCGAAATATCGGGGAGTTTCAGATTGCCGATGCCGTCGGCATTCTGCGCCATGGCCATCGAGGCCGGCGCAAACAGCGCTACGGCGAGCCAAATCAGGAAAAGGCGCGATGTCCCCTCAAACATGCCTTGCGTTGAAGCCCAAGGCGGTGGCAATTTCAAGGCTTAAGAGTCCGACCGCCTTGGCAACAGGTTCTTTCGTCGGCGCGCCCGCGCCAATGCCCGAGCCGCCCCGATCCGCAATGGCGCGCTTCAGCTCAAAATCGAGTGCTTTAGGAGACCTGGCCCCCATGGCGTCGCCGATCATCGACTTCCTGCTGACCCGAAACTCCGCACCGATTCCTGAATTGAAGGAACCGGCGCCCAGCGATGGCGATATCGCGACCATGATCGCGGCTGCAAGCCGGGTGCCCGATCACGGCCGGCTGGAGCCGTGGCGCTTCATCCTTTATCGCGGCGAGGCGCGCGTCGAGATCGGCAGGAAGCTGGCGGCGCTCGCCGAACAGCGCGAAGGACCGCTGCCGGAAAACCGCCGCAACCAGGAACTGGCTCGGTTTTCGCGTGCGCCGCTGGTGATCGGCGTGGTCTCGAGCCCGAAGGACAATCCAAAAATCCCGCAATGGGAAATGTTCCTGTCCGGCGGCATGGCGGCGATGAACCTGATGATCGCAGCCAATGCGCTGGGCTACGGCACCAACATGATCAGCAACTGGTATTCCGACGTGGCGGAGGGCAGGGCGCTGCTGGGAGTGGCGCCACAGGAACGTGTTGTCGGCTTCGTCCATATCGGCTGCTATCAGGGACCGGCGCCGGAACGGCCGCGGCCCGATCCGGCAAAGCTCTATGCCGATTATGCGGGGCCGTGGAACGGCTGACACCCGAAAGCGATTCCCCTTTATTTAAACACAGGCTAAGACAGCGGCTTCGGCGATGCGTTGGGGGTTGGCGCATCGACCATGGGGATTTTTTTGGGGGTCGCCGGCGACATGAAGAAACGAGACTCGCTGCGAACCCGGCTGCGCTATGGGTTTGACAAGAGCATGGCGGCCGGGCCGATCGCGCTGATCGGCTGGCTCGCCGTCGCTTCGCTGCTGATCATCATCGCCGCCGCGGCTTTTCTTGCGGTGACCCGCATCGCGCCGGAGGGCGGCGAACCACTGAACTTCTTCGAAGCATTCTGGGAATCGCTGATGCGCACGCTCGATTCCGGCACGATGGGCGGCGACACCGGCTGGGCCTTCCGTCTCGTCATGCTGTTTGTCACGCTTGCCGGCATCTTCGTCGTGTCGGCCCTCATCGGCGTGCTCAGCGCCGGCGTCGACAGCAAGCTCGATGAATTGCGCAAGGGCCGTTCGCGGGTGCTGGAGAGCGACCACACCATCATCCTCAACTGGTCGCCGTCGATCTTCGACGTCATCTCCGAACTCGTCATTGCCAATGCCAGCCGCCGCCATCCGCGCATTGTCGTCATGGCCAATATGGACAAGGTGGCGATGGAGGACGAGATCGCCGCCAAAGTCGACAGACTGGGCAATACACGCATCATCTGCCGCAGCGGCGACCCAACTGACCTATATGATCTGGCCATCGTCAACCCGCAGACCTCGCGTTCGATCATCGTGCTGTCGCCGGACGGCGACGATCCGGATTCGCAGGTGATCAAGACGGTGCTGGCGCTGGCCAACGACCCGAACCGGCGCACGGCGCCCTATAACATCGCCGCCGAGATCCGCGACGGAAAGAACGCCGAGGTCGCCCGCGTCGTCGGCGGGGCGGAGGTGCAGCTTGTCCTGGCCGACCAGCTGATCTCGCGCATCGTCGTGCATTCGAGCCGGCAGTCGGGTCTCAGCGGCGTCTATTCGGAGCTGCTCGATTTCGACGGCTGCGAAATCTACACGACCGAGCAGCCTGACCTCACCGGCAAGACCTTCGGCGAGGCAGTGATGGCGTATGAGCATTGCACGCTGATCGGGCTCTGCGACCAGCAGGGGCGCGTCAACCTCAACCCGCCACCGGAGCTGGTAATCGGCAAGGACATGCGCGCCATCATCATTGCCGAGGACGATGCCGCCATCAAGCTGGGAAGCGCCGGAGCCAAGATCGATGCCGCGGCGATTCTTCGCCATCAGCCCATCGAGGCGAAGCCGGAGCGCACGCTGATCCTTGGCTGGAACCGGCGCGGTCCGATCATAACCTATGAACTGTCGCGCTATGTCGCGCCTGGTTCGATCCTGACCATCGCCGCCGATACGCCAGGCCTCGAACAGGAAGTTGCCGGGCTGCCGGTCGTCGGCGACAATCTGTCGGTTTCCTGCCGGATCACCGACACGTCGAGCAGCACAGCACTGGCAAGCCTGGACGTGCCTTCCTACGACCACGTGCTCGTCCTCGGCTACAGCGAGACCATAGCAGCGCAGCCCGCCGATACGCGCACGCTGGTGACGCTGCTGCATTTGCGCAAAATCGCAGACGATGCCGGCACGCATATCTCGATTGTCAGCGAAATGATCGACGTGCGCAACCGCGAGTTGGCGGCGGTGACCAAGGCCGATGACTTCGTCGTCAGCAACCGGCTGGTCAGCCTGATGCTGGCGCAGGCATCGGAGAACCAGAATCTCGCCGCGATCTTCGATGACCTGCTCGACGAGGAGGGCTCCGAAATCTACATGCGTCCGGTCGGCCACTATGTCGCCATCGATCAGCCGGTGACGTTCTGGACGATCGCGGAATCCGCGCGGCTGCGCGGCGAGATCGCCATCGGACATAGGCGCGTTCGCGCTGCGCAGAGTGATGAGCGGGCTCTGGGCGGCGTCACCGTCAACCCGTTGAAGTCGCAAGCGCTGGCCTACCTGCCTGAGGACCGGGTCATCGTGCTGGCGCGGGACTAAACCCCGACTGCCTTGGCGCGAGCCAGAAGCCGTTCGGCGAGCCTGAGATGCGGCCGGTCATACATCTTGCCGTCAATGCCGACCACGCCGGGATTTCCGGCCGCCTCGAAGGCCGCGACGATGGCCTGCGAGCGTTGCACTGCCTCCGCCGATGGCGTGAAGGCGGCGTTGATGACCGGCACTTGCGCCGGATGGATCGCCATCTTGCCGGTAAAGCCGTCACGCTCGGCCTCCGTGCATTCGGCTTCGAAGGCGGCCATGTCGCGAAAGGCGGGGAAAACCGTGTCGATCGCCGCGACTTCAGCTGCGCCGGCGGCAAGGATGGTCATGGTGCGGGCAAGGCGGAAGACATCGGTGTAGCGGCCGTTGTCGTCGCGCGCAGCCTGCGCGCCGATCGCCGCCGACAGATCTTCGGCACCCCAGGTGAGGCCGGCAAGCCTGGCGCTTGCCCCGGCATAGGTCGCGGCGGCCAGCAACCCAGCAGCGGTCTCGGTAATGATCGGCAGGATCTTGATCGCGCCATCCGGCAATCCGTTTTCGGCCTCATGTACGCGGAGCTTTACGGATAGCTGCTGGACATCCTGGCCGCTGTTCGACTTCGGCAGCATGATGCCGTCGGGTTTGACCGGAACCAGGGCGGCCAGATCATCGTCGGTCAACCCGGTCGATAGGTCGTTGACTCTGATATAGATGGCGGAGCTTGTCTGCTGCCGGTTGCCGGCGATAAAGCGTGCCGCGATGTCGCGTGCCGTCGCCTTGTTTTGTGGCGCCACCGAATCCTCGAGATCGACGATGACCACGTCGGCGCCGGCGCCAAAACCCTTCTCCAGTTTCTTTTTGGAATCCCCGGGCACAAACAGCAGCGAGCGCATCACGCCGCCTTTTTCATCATCATCGCCTGGCGCGTGCATTTGGCAACGAGCACATCGTTCTGATTGTAGGCGTGATGCTCGAACTCGACGATGCCGCGGTCCGGCTTCGATTTCGAGTCCCTGACTGAGAGCACCGTCGTTTCGACACGGATGGTGTCGCCGTGGAAGACCGGGTGCGGAAACACCGTCTCCTTCATGCCGAGATTGGCAATTGTGGTGCCGACGGTGATGTCATTGACGGAAATGCCAATCATCAGGCCGAGCGTGAACAGCGAATTGACCAGCGGTCTGCCCCATTCGCTCTTGGCGGCGAAGTCGAAGTCGATGTGCAGCGGCTGCGGGTTCAGCGTCATCACCGAGAACAGCATGTTATCGCTTTCGGTGACGGTCTTGCGCAGCGTGTGCCGAAAGACATGTCCGACGACGAACTCTTCGAGATAAAGCCCGGGCATCGTTTTTCTCCTCCGCTGCCTGACGGTTGATAGGCGCTGCCCATGCCGCCCGCAAGCCAGTTAATAAACATGGTGAACCGTTCGTAAACCATTTCTGCCTAGGGTCATTCCTGGGGCCGGAAGCTTTCCGGCAAGGGGCGTAGCAGGCAGTATGGTTGTCTCGCATTTTCTCAAATGGATCTACACCGCGAGAGTTTCGGAGCGCGCCGCGGCGGCGAGCGCGCTGGCCCGCGCCTACGTCAATTCCGACCTGCCTTTCGAAGACCGTTGCGCGGCCGAAGCGGCGCTGACGCTGCTGCTCGACGACGCCTCGTCGAAGGTGCGGCTGGCTATGGCCGAAGCGCTGTCGATGAGCCATCACGCGCCGCTGCAGATCATCAGCGCGCTTGCCTCCGATCAGCCGGAAGTGGCAGCCCTGGTGCTGGCGCGCTCCCCGCTGCTGACGGACGCCGACCTGATCGACCGCGTCGCGGCCGGGCACAAGGCGACGCAAAAACTGATCGCCGACCGGCCGGTCGTTTCGATGGCGGTTGCCGCGGCGATCGCCGAGATCGGCGAACCGGAAGCGTGTGCGGCGCTGCTCGCCAATGACGGCGCCGACATAGCCTCGCTCTCCTTCCGCCGCATCGCCGAGCGGCATGGCCATATCGCTCATTTGCGCGAGGCAATGGTCACGGATGTGCGGCTGCCGGCCGACTGCCGGCACATGCTACTGGTCAAGCTCGGCGAAACGCTGAAGGCTTCGCCGCTGGTGATGGCGCTGATGGGGGCGGCCAGAGCCGAGCGCGTCACGCGCGATGCTTGCGTCAAGGCTTCGGTGCGGCTGGTCGAAGGCACGCGCGCGGAGGAACATGCGGCACTTATCGAACATCTGCGCCTGCGCGGCGACCTGACCGCAAGTTTCATCATCCGTGCCATTGCCCACGGCAAGGTCGACTTTTTCGGCTCGGCCCTGGTTGCGCTCAGCCAGCAGTCGGAGCAGCGGGTGCGGGCCTTGCTCGCAGGCGGCCAGGACGTTGCGTTGCAGGCGCTATTCCGCGGCGCCGGCCTTGCCGCTTCCACCCATGGCATCATCCTGCGCGCGCTCAAAATCTGGCGCGAAGTCGCCAACGGCAAGCGCCTCGCCGGCGTGCAGGAGGTCAGCTGGCTGATGCTGAAGGAGCTCGGCGGTCCGGCCACCGAGGGCGATCTCGCCGGCCTGGTCAAGTCGATCCACCTCGACGCGCTGCGGGAAAACGCGCGCGGGCATGCGCTGGCGATAGCCGCGGCCTGACGCCCTAGCCGCGATCCCTCGCAAAAAAATCCGGAAAGTCTTCGATCGCGGCGGCGATGATGCGCAGCGAGGCTGCGATTTGCAGCATATCCGCACTGCTGCTGCGCTCTGAGAGGCCTGCTGCATATTGCCGGGCCACAGTGATGGTTGCTGTCTGTGGATCGCCGGTTGCGCGAAAGAGCAGTTCACGCGCGAGGCCGCGCAGGAAATTGGCGATCGAGACCGCGGTGTCGGTAGGAGTGGACGGGCTCTGCTGCGCGGCGCGCAGGCGCAGGATTTCGAGGCCGACGGTAACGGCGGCGACCCCGCCGCCCAGGATCGCATCGCCTTTCCTGCCGGCATTCTGCAAGAGCGGCATCAGCTGGTTGATGCGGTCATAGGCCAGACTCTCGAAGGCCGAACGCCGCGGTACCCGCTCGTGCAGACACAGCCGCGCCAGATCCTCGCGCATGGCCCGCACGATGCGGTTGGCCGCGCGCCATGGATCCACCGGCAGCACCACGATGAAGACGCCGATCGCCAGCAGGATGCCGACCAGCACCGACGCCGAGCCGGCGAAAAACGGGCCTGGGGCATAGGTCATCGCCTGATGCGGGCTGAGGAAGGCGAGGAAATTGATGGCAAAGGCCGTCGCCACGCCGACGGTGCGCGGATTGGCCATGCCCAGCGCCGTCGGTACCAGGATCGGCACGACAAACAGCGTGAACCAGCCGAAGCCGGGCAAAGCAGGCAGCGCGACCTGGCCGACAAGGAAGGCAAAGGGCAAAGCCAGCAGCGTTCCCTTGAAGAAGCCCCAGGACACCCGCACCGGGTCAGGCCGCGAGGCGAAAAGACTGGAGACGACGGCAACGAGGATGACAGTGCCGGCCGCGTCGGACCATTTCGTCGTCAGCCAGAAGGCGGCGACCGCCAACGTGGCAAGGCCGGCGCGTATGGCATTGCGCGAAGCCCCGGGATAATCGCGGTGCACCACCAGCGCAGGCGGCTGCCTGTTGCTCCGGCTGGGGCCCGTCACCGGTGCGCGCAGGGCGTCGAGGCCGCGCAGCACCTGCTTGAAGGCTTCGGCGAAATCGGCGGCGATGGTGAGGCGGGTTATGGTGCCGACCCTGTCGTCGCCCTGATCGGTCGAGGCGTCGGGCATTTGCCGGGCCTTGCCGGCAATCGCGTCGAGCCGCGTCACCCAGGGCGACGTGTCGTCCAGCGCCTCGGGCGTCGCTGCCAGCTCGCTGACCAACGACTGCAGTTCGGAGCGTACCGGAATGAGCGCTGCGTTTTTCGGCGCGGCATGCGAATGCAGCGCGCGCGCCGCCGACAGCGCCGAGAGAAGCTGACCGATGGTTAGGCGGACCGGATGGGCGCGGGTGGCGAAGCTCGGTGCTTCGAGCCGGGCATAGGCGCGCATCTCGGCCAGCATCTGGGCGTCGGTGATCAGCTTGCGGTGCAGGCCGGCCAGCGTCGCCGGGTCGCCACCGGAAAAAGCGCCGCCTGCATAGGTTGCAAGGTCGAGGATGCTGCGCTTCAGCCTGGAGATGATGGCGTCAGCGGCCAGCTTGGGCAGGATCAGCCGGCTGGTCAGGCCGGCGCAGACGATGCCGAGCACGATCTCGGCGCAGCGCGCGACAGCGAGATCGACGACCACGTGCGGCTGGCCGAAAGCCGGCAGCCCAATGATCATCGCGGTATAGCCGGCAAGTGCGGCGCCATAGGCTTCCGGATTGCGCAGCAGCGACGAAACCAGCGTGCACAGCCCAATCCAGACGGACAGCGCCGTGACCAGCAGCCAGGGATTGGTGCCGAAAACCGAGGTGATGCCGATCGCCGCAAGTCCACCGGCCAGCGTGCCGAGCAGCCGGTAAAAACCTTTCGCCAGCACCATGCCGGCGACCGGCTGGGCGACGATGAAGACCGTCATCATCGCCCATTGCGGGTGGTCGAGTTTCAACGCGTAAGCAGCGAGAAGCGCGATCAGACCGGCCGAAACCATGCGCAGGGCGAAAATCCAATCCGAGCGCGTGGGCTGCGTCAGGCCCGCCAAACTGGTTTCGAAGTAGCTCTTCAGCCGCGCCCGGATCACAAGCTGGTCTCCGTATCGGAAGTGCAGGCTAGAGCAATTCCAGGAAAAGTTTGAAACGGTTTTCCGCCCGGAACTGCGTCAAAACGAAGAGTCGGCCGGCGCTCAGATATCCAGCACTTCCGTCGCGGCGAATTCGGCGCGTTCCTGGATGAAGCGGAAGCGGGCTTCCGGCTTGGTGCCCATCAGCGCGTCGACAGCATCCTTGGTCGCCGCCACGGCGTCGATCACATCGACCCGGAGCAGCGTGCGCTTCCTCGGGTCCATGGTGGTTTCCTTGAGCTGCGCGGCCATCATTTCGCCCAAGCCCTTGAAACGGCCGATCTCGACCTTGGCGCGGCCGGTGAATTCGGTGCGCAACAGCTCGTCCTTGTGCGCATCGTCCCTGGCATAGGCAACCTTGCCGCCTTGCCGGATCGAATAGAGCGGCGGCACCGCCAGATAGAGATGGCCGCCATTCACCAGGTTCGGCATTTCCTGGTAGAAGAAGGTGATCAGCAGCGAGGCTATGTGAGCGCCGTCGACGTCGGCGTCGGTCATGATGATCACGCGGTCGTAGCGCAAATCCTCGTCGCGGTATTTCGAGCGCGTGCCGCAACCGAGCGCCTGAATCAGGTCCGAAATCTGCTGGTTGGCGGCGAGCTTGTCGTTGCCGGCGCTGGCGACGTTGAGGATTTTTCCGCGCAGCGGCAGCACCGCCTGGCTGGCGCGGTCGCGCGCCTGCTTGGCCGAGCCGCCGGCCGAGTCGCCTTCGACGATGAACAGTTCGGCGCCCGCGGCGGCATTCTGCGTGCAGTCGGCGAGCTTGCCGGGAAGGCGCAGCTTGCGCACCGCGCTCTTGCGCGACACTTCCTTTTCCTGGCGCCGGCGCACCCGCTCGTCGGCGCGCGCAATCACCCATTCCAGCAGCTTGGAGGCTTCCTGCGGATTGTCGGCCAGCCAGTGGTCGAAGGGATCGCGGATGGCGGTCTCGACAATGCGAATGGCTTCGATCGTTGCCAGCCTGTCCTTGGTCTGGCCGACGAATTCCGGCTCGCGAATAAACACCGACAGCATGCCTGCCGCCGAGATCATCACGTCTTCGGAGGTGACGATCGAGGCGCGCTTGTTGCCGACCAGGTCGGCATAGGCCCGAAGCCCGCGCGTCAGCACATTGCGAAAGCCGGCCTCATGCGTGCCGCCTTCGCCGGTCGGGATTGTGTTGCAGTAGGAGTTGACGAAGCCGTCACCGCCGAACCAGGTCACCGCCCATTCCAGCGAACCGTGGCCGCCCTGCTTCTCGCTCTTGCCGGCGAAGATTTCGCGGGTCACCTGGAAATCATCGCCGAGCGATGCCTTGAGATAGTCCTTCAAGCCGCCGGGGAAATGGAACTCCGCCTTGGCCGGCGTCTGGTCCTTTTCCTTGATCAGCGATGGGTCGCAGCTCCAGCGGATCTCGACGCCGCCGAACAGATAGGCTTTCGAGCGGGTCATGCGATAGAGCCGCGCCGGCTCGAAGGCGGCGCCCTTGCCGAAAATCTGCTCGTCGGGATGGAAGCGGATTTTGGTGCCGCGCCGGTTGTGCACTTCGCCGAGCTGCTCCAGCCCGCTCACCGGAACGCCGCGCGAGAACCTTTGGCGGTAAAGCTGGCGACCGCGCGCGACCTCGACTTCGAGATGGTCCGACAGCGCATTGACGACCGAGACGCCGACACCGTGCAGACCGCCGGAGGTCTCATAGACCTTGCTATCGAACTTGCCGCCCGAATGCAGCGTCGTCATGATGACTTCGAGCGCCGGTTTCTTGAATTTCGGATGCGGATCGACCGGAATGCCGCGGCCATTGTCGGTGACGGTCAGAAACCCGTCGGCCGACAGCTCGACATCGATGAAGGTGGCATGGCCGGCGACCGCCTCGTCCATCGAATTATCGATGACCTCGGCAAACAGATGGTGCATCGCCTTGTCGTCGGTGCCGCCAATATACATGCCGGGACGGCGCCGCACCGGCTCCAGCCCCTCCAGCACCTCGATGTCGGCGGCGCTATAGCCCTCGCTGCCGTCCTTGGTCGCGGCAGGACGCTTCGTGGCCTGCACCAGCGGGTCGGCCGGGCGCGAAGGTGTCCGAGCCGGTTGGGGCTGCTTTTCCAGATTGCCGAAAAGATCGTTGTTGTCGTCCATGCCTACCATAGAATCCGTGCCGCGAATCACCCGTCGATACTGCCACGCTTTTCGGCGCCAAGCGACGGAAGTTCCTGTTACGTTCGGGGATTAAACCCTTCTTATCCTAAAACCTTTCGATAACCAAGCCGGCGGAAATAGGTCCGTGCGGAGCGGCCGCGATTCCTGAATCTTTAACAAAGCGGCCTAGCGTCGCTCCAACAAAACAAAAGACCACGAATGTCAGGGGTTGGTTGTGAGGGGCAAGGCCATAACGATGATTGGCATCGCTGCCGTCTTCGGCGCGATTTCAATCTTTGCCGCGGATTTCTGGGTGAAAAGCCAGGCCAAGGCCGATGCCGAAGAGAAAACGGCGTCGATCCCGGCGCCCGCCGTCCCCAAGGTCGTCTTCAAGACCATAGTGGTGGCCAACGCGCCGCTGCGTTACGGCATGGAGCTTGACCGGGCGCAGCTCAGCGAAATCCCATGGTCCGAGGATTCGGTGCCGCAGGGCGCGTTCACCACAGTCAATGCATTGCTCGCCGAAGGCAGCCGCGTGGTATTGTCGCCGATCGAGGTCAACGAGCCGGTGCTGATCAGCAAATTGTCGGGGCCGAACGGCCGCGCGACGCTATCAAACATGATGACGCCCGGCATGCGGGCGGTGACAATCCGCACCGACGAGATCGCCGGTGTCGGCGGCTTCGTCATGCCGGGCGACCGGGTCGACGTGGTGCTGACACGCGATGCGGGCGAAATCCAGGAAGTGGCCAAGAACGCGCAGGGCGCTGCCGGATCGACCGTTACCTCCGAGATTGTCGTCTCCGACGCCAAGGTGCTGACCGTGGGGCAGGGCGCCGACGAGCGCCAGACCACACCGCAGATCGCCAATTCCGTCACCATCGAGGTGACGACCGAAGGCGCGCAGAAAGTGGCGCTTGCCCGCACCGTCGGCACCTTGTCGCTGTCGCTCCGCTCGGCCGCAGACGGAGGGGCCGCCAAGGACGGCGTCACCACCATCTCGTCCTTCGGCGGATCGGTCGCCTCCGGCGTCCAGGCCGCTGCCGGCGCGCTGTTCACTGCCGCGACCAAGGAGCCTGAGAAGCCGAAATTCAAGACGATCATCGTGACGCGCGGCACGCAGGTCGAAGAATACCAGGTTCCTGCGCGGGACCAGCAATAACTGCCGGTGGGGACCGGGCGAGGGACGGGACAGATGTCGGGACTTCATGCATTTCAGATGGCGAAAGGACTGCGCCCAATGCGGGCGCTCGCGGTGGCGGCTTGCCTCGCCGCGGCCGCAATGCTCGGCCTCAGCGCGCCAGCCAAGGCCGACAACGATATCGTCCATGTCTCGTCGACAACCAATGCGTCGATCAAGGTGGCCAAGGGCAAGCCGAAGACGGTCATGACCAATGCCGCCTTCTACCAGATCGTCATCGGCGATCCGGAGATCGCCAACGTCAATCCGCTGACCGACAAATCCTTCTATGTGCTGGGCAACAATCTCGGCACCACCGGCATCGCGCTGTTCGACGAGAACAAGCAGCTGGTCGGCACCGTCGACATCGAGGTGACGCTGGACACCGACCAGCTGGCCAGCACCATTCGCGCCAGCGTGCCGGACGCCAAGATCAAGGTCGGCTCGGCCAATGGCCGCGTCGTGCTGTCGGGCGAGGCCGATGACGCCGTCGCCGCCGAGAAGGCAAGCAAGATCGCCAGCCGTTTCTCCGGCAATGAGGAAGTGATCAATTCGGTCAACATCTCGTCCTCGCAGCAGGTTCAGCTCAACGTCCGCTTCGTCGAGATCAATCGCCAGGCCGGACAGGATCTCGGCGCCAAATACAGCGCCAATTTTGCTTACGGCATTGGCGGGCGGGACGTCACCATCGAGCCGGGCTCGGTGCCGGGAGCCGGCAATGGCGAGATCATCGGCCGGCTGCTGTCCAATGGCCTGTCGATCGACGTCGCCATCAAGGCCCTGGAGGAACGTGGTCTCGCCCGGCGGCTGGCCGAGCCGAACCTGATCGCCCGTTCGGGCCAGACGGCAAGCTTTCTCGCCGGCGGCGAGTTCCCGATCCCGGTCTCCGAGGACAATGGCAAGATTTCCGTCAGCTACAAGAAATACGGCGTCAGCCTCGACTTCACGCCGACGGTTCTCAAGGACGGGCTGGTGAGCCTCGACATCGCGCCGGAAGTGTCCTCGATCGATGCTTCGGCCTCCTATAATATCGGCAATATCTCGGTGCCGGGCTTTATCGTGCGCCGCGCCAGGACATCGGTCGACCTGAAGAACGGCCAGAGCTTCATGATCGCCGGCCTGCTGCAGTCACAGAACGACATCACCACGTCGCGTCTTCCCGGCCTCGGCAAGCTGCCGGTGCTCGGCTCGCTGTTCTCCTCCAAATCCTATCAGCGGCGCGAGACCGATCTGGTGATCATCGTCACCCCCTATCTGGTCAAGCCGGTCGATCCGTCGAAGAAGCTGCTCGAGCCGACCGACGGCACGCAGCCGGCCAGCAATGTCGACTATTTCCTCAACAACACCGAGGAAGTGAAATCGTCCGAAGCCAATCGTGCAGTGGCAATGGCCAGCGGCAGTACGGCACAGCCGGCCGCGGTCACCACCGTCGGGCATTTCCTCGACCTGCCGAAGGATTGAAGCCATGCGCGTGGAATCATGCATCGCCCTGCTGATCGCCGGCCTCGCCGGCGGCTGCACCAGCGACGACTATGTCCGCTCCGAGGGACCGACGATTGCCGCCGGCAACGCACAGGCCGCCAATACGGCCATGCAGATGGTCGATCCCTGGAAATACGGCGTCCAGAACACCAGGCTGCTGGTGCCGGCGCAGCGCAGTGAGGCGGCAGTCAACGCCGCCGACCAGGCTGCTGCTGCCAAGGCCGTGCAACCGACAGCGACAACCGATTGATTTGCCCGGTGATTTGACCGGGAATGACCTGACAGGCTGACAAAATGGCAAGCGGCATCAAGACCAAGAAGATCCTGCTGGTGTCCAGCGACCGGACCTTTGCGCAGGATACGCGCACCGCGTTCGCGGCCTCGGAGGTGATCCAGCTTTCGACCGTCGAGAAGAACATTACCGAACTGCGCGGCGAGGTCCAGGAAGCCGATTTCGGCGCGCTCATCGTCGACATGGATGCGGCAAAGCTGGAAGAGATCGAGTCGCTGCAGCGCATCATGCGCCGGCTTGAAGGCCGCGTTCCGGTGGTCGTCGTCACCCAGGAATTCAACGCAGCCGCAGTGCGTATCCTGGTGCAGCTCCAGGTCGCCGATTTCCTGGTCAAGCCGATCACCACCGCCGATCTGGTGCGGTCGGTCGTGCGCGCGCTGCAAGGGCCGGGGCGCGAGGAAAACACCGAGTCGCAGATCTATACCTTCATGCCGGCCGCCGGCGGCGTCGGCACCACGACGCTGGCGCTGCAGACCGCCTTCCAGCTGCATCATTCGGTGACGCGCGGCGCGTCGACCTGCGTGGTCGACCTCAATTTCCAGCAAGGCGCCTGCGCCGAATATCTCGACCTCGAGCCGCGCTTCGACATCACCGAAATCGAGAACCAGCCCGAGCGCCTCGACCGTCAGCTGCTGGATGTGATGCTGTCCAAGCATGCGAGCGGGCTCTGCGTGCTGGCGGCGCCAACGCATCCGTCGGAAATGCGCTCGTTCAAGACCGATGTCGTGGTGCGCATGCTCGATCTCGTCTCGGCCTATTTCGATAACGTCGTCATCGACATGCCGCGCACCTGGTTTCCGTGGACGGAGACGGTGCTGCTCGGCTCCAACAAGCTCTACATCGTCGCCGAAATGACGGTGCCATGCCTGCGCCACACGCAGCGGCTGATCCAGGCGGTCTACGAGACGGCCGGCAAGGAAGTGAAGCCGAACGTCATCGTCAATCGTTTCGAGCAGAAGATGTTCGACAACGGCATCAAGCAGGCGGATGTCCAGGAAATCCTGGGCGAGCATTTCGTCGGCGGCATCTCCAACAATTACCGGCTTGTGCGTGAAGCGGTCGACCGCGGCGTGCCGCTGCATGAGATCGACCCGAACGCCAATGTCGTCAACGATCTGAAGAGGATCATCCTGCCGGAAGAAGCCGTGGTGACGCCGGAGAAATCGCGCTCGCTGTTCGGCATCGGCAGGGGCCTCCTGAAGAGGAAAGCCGGATGACCAGCCGCTTCTCGACCCTGCAGAACCGTGACGTCCGCGCGCTGAAGCCGGCCGAGGCGGCGCCGGTCGCGCATCACGCCGTGGTCATCCCGACGAACCGCAAGGCCTTGCCGCCGAAGCCGGAGACAACACCGGGAAAAAGCGCCAACAAGGTGCTCGATGCCCGCGTGCGCATCCACCGGCTGCTGCTCGAGGAAATCAACCTGGTCGCGCTGGAGCGCCTGCCCAAGGATGAGATGCGCCGGCAGGTGCAGGAGTTCGTGTCGGAAAAGACCCGCCAGGAGCGTATGGCGATCAACACCGTCGAACTTGAAGCGCTGGTCGATGACATCGTCGATGAGATGGTCGGCCTCGGCCCGCTGGAACCGCTGCTCAAGGACCCCGACATCAACGACATCCTGATCAACGGCCACCAGAACTGCTTCGTCGAAAAACGGGGCAAGCTGCAGCAGGTCCATATCCCGTTCAAGGACGAGGCGCACCTGTTGCGCATCGTCAACAAGATCGTAGCCGCCGTCGGCCGCCGGGTCGACGAATCGCAGCCGATGGTCGATGCCCGCATGCTCGACGGCTCGCGCTTCAACGCCGCCATTCGCCCGGTCGCCGTCGACGGGCCGCTGGTGTCGATCCGCAAGTTTTCAAAGAACAAGCTCGGCCTGCACAAGCTGGTCGAGTTCGGCGCCATCACCCAGAACATGGCCGAGGTGCTGGCGGCTGCAGTCCACGCCCGCAAAACGACCATCATCTCGGGCGGTACCGGCACCGGCAAGACGACGATGCTCAACGCATTGTCAGCCTTTATTCCGGAAGACGAACGGTTGATCACCATCGAGGACGCGGCCGAACTGCAGCTGCAGCAGCCGCATGTCGCGCGCATGGAAACGCGCCCCGCCAACATCGAAGGTCATGGCGAGCTGAAGCAGCGCGACCTGGTCAAGAACGCGCTGCGCATGCGCCCTGACCGCGTCATCCTCGGCGAGTGCCGCGGCGAGGAGGCCTTCGACATGCTGCAGGCGATGAACACCGGCCATGAAGGCTCGATGGCGACCATCCACGCCAACACGCCGCGCGACGCCATTTCGCGCCTCGAGCAGATGCTGGGCATGACCGGCATGCCGATGACGGTGCAGTCGATCCGCAGCCAGATCGCCAGCGCGCTCGACCTTATTGTCCAGCTGACGCGACTGTCGGACGGCAAGCGCAAGGTGACCAGCGTCGCCGAGGTGACCGGCATGGAAGGCGACGTCATCCAGATGCAGGAGATATTCCGCTTCGTGCGCACCGGCATGGAAGCCGACGGCAAGATCCTCGGTCACTACGAGGCGACCGGCATTCGCCCGCGTTTCCTCGAGGACCTGCGCAATATGGGCATTGAATTCCCCGGCAAATATTTCGAACCCGGCCGGCCGCAGGAGTAGCCGGGTGTTCGAGAATTTCAGCCCGATCTATGTCGTCTATGCCGCGGCAGCGCTGACCGGCATCATGATCGCCGAAGGCTGCTATCTGCTCTATGCCGGCCGCAGCGACAAGCGCCTGGCTATCAACCGGCGCATGAAGCTGCAGGAAAACAAGATCAGCCAGGAACAGGTGCTGATCCAGCTGCGCAAGGAACGCGGCCTCGATTCCGGCACGTCATTCTTCTCGCCCGACCGTTTTCGCGCGCTGCGCACGCAGTCTGGCATGGTGATGCCCTTGCCGAAATTCCTGACGATGACGACGGGCGTGGCGCTGGCGATGATGCTCGTCGCGCTCTGGTACGGCCTGCCGCTGTTGCTCGCCATTTTGCTGTTTGTGGTGCTGACAGCGCTGCTGCCGGTAATTGTGCTGCGTTCCAAGCGTGCCCGGCGGGTGAAGCGTTTCGGCATGCAGTTGCCGGAGGCGCTGGAATTGATCACGCGCGGCTTGAAGGCCGGGCATCCGGTTCCGGTGGCGATCTCCATGGTGTCGCGCGAGATGCCCGATCCGATCGGCACCGAATTCGGCGTTATCTCCGACGAGGTGACTTATGGTTCCGACCTGGTTTCGGCGTTGAATTCACTGTTTGATCGCGTCGGCCAGGAGGATCTGCCGCTGTTCGTCACCGCGGTTTCCATCCAGACGAGTTCGGGCGGCAATCTGCGCGAGATCCTCGACGGGCTGTCGACGACGATCCGCGAACGCGGCAAGCTGCGCCGCAAGGTGCGCGCCATTTCGACCGAGGGTCGTATGTCGGCCTATATCCTGACGGCGGTGCCGGCGCTGCTGTTCGCCGCCATCATGGTGATGATGCCGCAATTTTATCAAAGCGTCTGGGATGTGCCGAAGACCTGGTATCTGCTGGGCGGTTCGGTGACATGGCTGATGCTGGGCAACATCATCATGTTCAAGATGTCGAACTTCCGGTTCTGAGATGGAGCAGGTGATCCAGTTTCTTGCCTCGCTGGCGCCGACGTCGCTGATGCCGGTAGCCGCGATGCTGCTGGCATTGGGCGGCAGCGCGGTGGCATGGCCGCTGGTGGTGGCCAAAGGCGACCGCAACGATCTCAAGCGCCGGCTCAAGATCGACGACAGCAAGACTCCCCAACAGGCCGAGGTGGCGCCGAAGAAGAACCAGAGCGTCGTGCGCGAGAAGGCGGTGAAGCGGGCGCAGGAATTCTACGCCAAGAGCGATCCGGAAAATGTCGCCCGGCTGCGTATGAAGCTGATCCAGGCGGGCTATATGGAGCCGCGCGCGGTCGGCACATTCTTCCTGATCCGCTTCGCCTGCCTGGTGGGCGCAGCGATCGGCGCGTTCCTGGTCAACCATTGGATGGGCAGCGTCGATTCCACCGCGACCAGCCGCTGGACCTTCATCATCCTGTCGGGAGCCGCCGGCTATTTCGTGCCCGGCCTGGTGCTCAGCCAGAAGGTGCGGGAAAAGATGCGCGAATACCGCAACGGCTTTCCCGACTTCATGGATTTGATGATCGTCTGCTCCGATGCCGGCATGAGCATGGAGGCCGGCATCGAGCGCGTCTCGAAGGAACTGGCCAAGACCTATCCGTCGCTGAGCCAGAACCTGCAGCTGGTGTCGCTGGAACTCAGGGCCGGCCGCAGCCTCGACGATGCATTGAAGGCGCTCGCCGACCGCCTCAGCCTGGACGAGGTGCGCTCCTTCGCCACGCTCTTGCAGCAGTCGAAGGAACTCGGCACCAGCCTCGCCGGGGCGCTGCGCGTGTTCTCCGACGAAATGCGCCACAAGCGCATGTCGCTGGCCGAGGAGAAGGCACATGCCTTGCCGGCCAAGATGTCGGTGCCGGTGGTGGTGTGCATCCTGCCGGTGGTGCTGATGATCGCCGTCATCCCGATCATCGTCAAAATGACGGCGGTTCAGTAGATACCAAGGCAGTAGATACCAAGTGGCCGCCCGGCGGCTTTCTGCGGTTACTCACTTCAACTACGCTTCGCCTGGATGTCATATCCGGCCGGTTTGGCCGCTCTCCTTCGGCAAAATCCGCAAAAAGCAAAATGAGTGAGCCGTCCATGCGAATAGTCTTGTGCACCGCCTTCCTCGGCCTCGCCGCGGCCAGTCTGTCGCCGGCCTCGGCCGCGGCCGACGATTGCGGCGACGCTGCCGCTCTGGTGCAGCAGGCATATCCCAAGGCCCAAAAGAGTGCCGATGGCGCCTCCTTCACGCTCGAACCTCATACCAGCATCGCCCAGACGCTTTGGGATGGCGATGCGCCATTCGGCGTGGTCTGCACGATCTGGCCCGCCCATGACGATCTGTTGTTGGTCGCCGTGCCGCTGATCGACAGCTCCCAATTCCAGCGATGACGGGCATGTCGGCGATGTCGAGCTTCTGGTCGTCGACAGGAAGTCCCGGCAGGTGCGCCAGCGCCTGCGCCAGCCCGGGCTGATGACCGATGATGCCGTCGGCATCCGCGAGATCGACTTCGATACCGGGCGCTACAGATTGGCGCCCGATGTCGGCGCCTTCGGCCTGCGCATCGACATGGCAAACCATTCGCAGCCGAATCCTTTCAGTGAAACCGACCTGCGGCTCTATGCCCTTGACGGCGGTGCTCTGCGCCTGGTGCTCGACGGCATCATCGTGGCCGGCTTTGGCGGCGAAGGCGACACCAATTGCGCAGGATCCTTTCAATCCAGCCGGGTCAGCCTGGCGATGAGCCCGGCGAGACATCACGGCTATCACGACATCACAGTGTTCGAGCGGTTGGACACCGACAATCCGTCTGTCGACAAGAATGGCGAGTGCCAGTCCCATCCCGGCAGGTTCATGAAACGAACCTACCGGCTGCGCTACGACGGCAGGCGCTATCAGTTTCCGGCGGGGCTCAAGGCGCTGGAGCCGGAATAGGCTTCGGTTGGTTAATGGCTTCTGTGCCCGAAACCAAATTTTAGGCGCGTTTCCGCACTGAAGTTTAATCGCCCTATTGTAGTCTGCTTCCGGAAGAACGACCCGGTAAATCGGGCGATTGGGGCCAGGGGCATGCGTCACAGAAGTTTCACGGCAATGGCCGCGCTAGCGGCGGTCTTGATGGTCGGCGGCTGCACGACCGACAACGTCGACAAAACCAAGACCACATCGATCCAACCGGTGGCAAAAGACGTCAGCACCTCCGACCTTGCGCAAGGCAAGGCGCAGTTCCGCGAGGCCAATTACGGCCTTGCCGAACAGCATTTCCGCAAGGCCGTGGAACTGAAGGCCGACAGTGCCGAGGGATGGATGGGGCTTGCCGCCTCCTATGACGAACTCGGCCGCTTCGACTTCGCCGACCGCGCCTACGACCAGCTTTTGAAGGTTGCCGGGCGCAAGCCGCAGATTGTCAACAATATGGGCTATTCGCAGCTGCTGCGCGGCAACAAGAAGAAGGCGAGAGCGCTGCTCATGGAAGCAAGGGCCGGCATGGCCGACCCGAGCGTGGTCAACGCCAATCTGGCGCTGCTCAACAAGGGCTGAGACTAGGTACACTCGCGTGCCGAGCTTCGCGGGACGGCAGTCGACGCTTTGTAAACCCTGTCGGCAGGTTGCTTTGAAAACCGGCCGAAAACGGTATCTCCGGCCGGTTGCATGCCTATGATGCGCCACAAATCGAAGATGCCAAAGGTTGCCGCTCATCCATGCTGGATTTCAGTTCGCTATTGCTGGCGGCTGCGCTGTCGGGCACATGCCTGAGCGTCACCATGTTTGTGATCTGGTTCACGGCGCCGCGTGCACGCTTCGTGCTGACGGTTGCGTGCGGCATTCTCGTCCTTGTCGCCCACGTCATCGTCTTCTGGCGCTACACGAGGGAGCCCAGTCCGTTGCTTTGTCAGGCAGCGTTGGCGCTGCTCAGCCTCGGTTTCCTGGCGCTTTCACTTTCGGCCATGCAATATCTTGGTGTGCGCAATTACAGCCGCGCTGTCCTGCCGGCCATGCTCGCGATCGCTGTCTGCGCCGGCGTGACCTATCTCGGTTTCGATGGTGTCGGCTTCATCCTCACCTATGCGACGGTAACAGTGCTGCTCGCCTCGATCGGGGTGATGTTCTGGATCAAGGGCAGTCAGGATCGCGGCATTCTGCTGGTCGTTTCGGCGCTAAGCGGCGTCTGCGGCGTATCCTTCGGGCTCTGCGGCGCCGTGCTTCTGGTCAAGGGCCAGTGGGTGCTCGGCGTCGCACCCGACAATTGGGCCGAGCGGTTGAATTCGGTCGTGGCAGTCGCCTGCATGACGGCGCTCGGCGCGCTGACGCTCTCGCTGCATCATCTGCAGGCACAGATCGAACTGAAGGCCGAGACCTTGACCGACCCGTTGACCGGTCTCATGAACCGGCGGGCTTTGAACTCGCTTTATGGCGAGCGCGTCTTCGGCCCGTTCATGTCGGTCGCCATGTTCGACCTCGACCACTTCAAGCGGACCAACGACATCTATGGCCATCCCGTCGGCGACCGGGTGCTTTGCCGTTTCGCCGCAGTCATCAAGAAGTATGACAGGGTTGGCGTCGACGCCTTCCGGCTGGGCGGCGAGGAGTTCGCGTTGGTCATGTCTCGGATGACCGAAGACAAGGCCTACGATCTCGCCAGCAGGATCGGCGTCGCCTTCGGCACGGAAGTGGTGCCGACGCCGCGCGGGCCGTTGCGCAGCAGCGTCAGCGGCGGCATTGGCTTTGGCAAGGAAGACGGCAGCAGCCTGGATGAAGTGCTGGCCGAGGCCGACCGGGCGCTCTACGCGGCCAAGAACGACGGGCGAAATCGCGTGCTTGTCCTCAACGGCAAGGCCGATGGGCCGGCCTTGCGTTCAGCCTGACAGGCCAGAGTGTTATTCGGCGGCGCCGAGATATTCCGACAACGGCGGGCAGGAGCAGACGAGGTTGCGGTCGCCGGCGACATTGTCGATGCGCGAGACCGGCGGCCAGTATTTGGCCGCTGTATCGACATCGCCGGCGGGGTAGGCCGCTTCCAGCCGCGAATAGGGGTGAGTCCACTGGCCGGCAAGGGTTTCGGCCGCCGTGTGCGGGGCATTGACCAGCGGGTTGTCCTCGAGCGGCCATTCGCCCTTCGCCACTTTCGCTGCCTCGCCGGCGATGGCAATCATCGCCTCGCAGAACCGGTCGAGTTCGCGCTTGGGCTCGGACTCTGTGGGCTCGACCATCAGCGTGCCGGCGACAGGGAACGACATGGTCGGCGCGTGAAAGCCGTAGTCGATCAGCCGCTTGGCGATATCATCGACGCTGATGCCGGCGCTCTCCTTGAGGACGCGCGTGTCGAGGATGCATTCATGCGCGATGCGATCGTGCCTGCCCTTGTAGAGAAGCGGGAAGTGCGGCGCGAGCCGCGTCGCCACATAGTTGGCCGAGATGATCGCCGTCTCCGTCGCCTGCTTCAGGCCGGCGGCGCCCATCATGCGGATGTACATCCAGGTGATGGGCAGGATGGAAGCGCTGCCGAACGGTGCGGCCGACACGGCATGCGCCGAGCCTTCGGTGACATGACCAGGCAGATAGGGTTTCAGATGCGCCCTGACGCCAATTGGACCGACGCCCGGACCGCCGCCGCCATGCGGGATGCAGAAGGTCTTGTGCAGGTTCATGTGGCAGACATCGGCGCCGATATCGGCGGGCCGCGCCAAAGCAACCAGGGCGTTAAGGTTGGCGCCGTCGAAATAGACCTGGCCGCCATGCTCGTGAATGAGAGCGCACAGGTGGCGCGCGCCTTCTTCGTAGACGCCGTGCGTCGAGGGATAGGTGAACATCAGGGCTGCGAGATTCTTCGAATGCTCGTTGGCCTTGGCCCGCATATCGTCCATGTCGATATTGCCGTCCTCCAGGCAACGCACGACGACGACGCTCATGCCGGCCATCGCCGCACTCGCGGGATTGGTGCCATGCGCGGACTGGGGGATCAGGCAGATGGTGCGATGGCCTTCGCCACGCGAACGGTGATAGGCGCGGATGGCGAGCAGGCCGGCATATTCGCCCTGGCTGCCGGCATTGGGCTGCAGGCTGACGGCGTCGAAGCCGGTGATCTCCGCCAGCCAGCCTTCCAGCTCGCCGACCATGGCGCGATAGCCGGCCGAATGGCTGGCCGGCGCGAAGGGATGGAGGTTGGCGACAACAGGCCAGCTGACCGGCATCATTTCGGCCGCCGCGTTGAGCTTCATGGTGCAGGAGCCCAACGGGATCATGGTGCGGTCGAGCGCCAAATCCTTGTCGGCTAGCCTGCGCAGCAGGCGCATCATGTCGGTCTCGGAGTGGTTTTCGCGGAAAACCGGCTGGGTCAGAAACTCCTTGCCGCGCGGCTTGCCGGGCATCGCGCCGGCCTCAGTAGCGCCGGACTTGGCGCCGAACAGGGCGGCGATAGCCTCGACGTCCGCCTCGGTCGAGGTTTCGTCGAAGGCGATGCTGATGCGGTCGGCATCGATGACGCGCAGCAGCCGGCCACCTTTTTCAGCGGCAGCGGCGATCGAAGCTGCCTTGCCCTTCACTTCGGCCGTCACCGTGTCGAAACGGCTTGAGCCGAGCACGGAAACACCAGCGGTTTTCAGGCCTGCTGCGAGGCCGTTGGCGAGCTCATGAATTCGGGCTGCGATCGCCTGCAAACCAGTAGGCCCGTGCCAGATCGCGTATGCGGTCGCCATGTTGGCAAGCAGCGCCTGCGCGGTGCAGATGTTGGAGGTCGCCTTGTCGCGGCGGATATGCTGTTCGCGCGTCTGCAGGGCGAGGCGATAGCCGGGACGGCCCTTGCTGTCGATCGACTGGCCGACGAGGCGGCCGGGCATCAGCCGGGTCAGCTTGTCGGAGACGGCGCAATAGGCGGCGTGCGGGCCGCCAAAGCCCATCGGCACGCCAAAGCGCTGCATCGGGCCGACGGCGATGTCGGCGCCAAGCCTGGCCGGCGCTTCGGTCAGCGTGAGCGCAAGCGGATCGGCGATGAAGACGACCACGGCGCCGGTGGCGCGAGCCTTCTCGATCGCCGCCTTGTGGTCGCCATAGACGCCAAACGTGTCCGGCCAGGAGACCAGCAGGGCGGCGGTGTTGTCGTCGATGGTCTCGCCATCGATCTCGATGCCGAGCGGCTCGGCGCGGGTGCGCACGACGTCCAGCGTCTGCGGATGCGGCGTGCCGGCCAGCGCCACCTTGGTGCGCTTGTCGCGGTGATGGCGCAGCGCGATGCCGACCGCTTCGGCCACCGCCGTCGCTTCGTCGAGCAGGGAGGCCGAAGCCACCGGCAGGCCGGTCAATTCGGTGACCAAGGTCTGGAAGTTGAACAGCATTTCCAGGCGGCCCTGGCTGATCTCGGCCTGGTAGGGCGTATAGGCGGTGTACCAGGCCGGGTTCTCGAACAGGTTGCGCTGGATGACCGGCGGCACATGGACGCCGTGATAGCCGGCGCCGATGAAGCTCTTCAGCACCCTGTTTTTTGCCATGGTCGCAGCCAATTCGGCCAGCGCTTCGGCTTCGCTCGCCGGCGCGGGAAGGGCTAGCGGCAGATCGAGGCGGATCGACTGCGGCACGGCCTGGCTGATCAGCGTCTCGACGGAGGGAACGCCGATCACGGCAAGCATGGCTCTGACGTCGTTTACATCAGGACCGATGTGGCGGGCCGAGAAGGGGGTAAGTGCTGCGCTCATGGCAATAGGTCCTGATGTCAACCGATATGGGCTTTGTAGGCGGCCTCATTCATGAGGCCTGCGAGTTGGCCTTCGTCGGCGAGCTTCATCTTCCACAGCCAGCCGTCGCCGGTCGCAGCGGAGTTGACCAGCGACGGGTCCGAGGACAGCGCGCCGTTGGCGTCGGTGATCTCGCCATCAACCGGCGCATAAACATCGGATGCCGCCTTGACGGATTCGACGACCACGGCGGTGTCGCCCTTACTGAGTTTGGTGCCGATTTGAGGCAGTTCGACGAAGACGAGATCGCCAAGCTGTTCCTGCGCATAGTCGGTTATCCCGACGGTGGCGATGCCTCCCTCGACGCTCAGCCATTCGTGATCTTGTGTGAAATAGGTTTTTGCCATCGGAATTATCCTTTGCGGTAGCGATGAGGAGTGAAGGGCAAGGAACTGATATCGACCGAGATTTTCGTCCCGCGAACATCGGCGAAGAGTTTCGTGCCCGGCTTGGCCAAGGCCGTTGACACATAGCCCATGGCGACGGGATGGCCGGCCGAGGGGCCGAAGCCGCCTGATGTCACGTGGCCGGCCGGATTGCCGTCGGCATCGAACAAAGCAGCGCCGGCGCGCACCGGCTGGCGGCCGTCCGGCTTCAGGCCGACGCGCTTTTGCGACGACCCGCGCTCCAGGATGGACCGCAGCGCATCGGCGCCGATGAAGGATCCGCCGGCGCGGAGATCTTTGCGGATCGCCCACATCAGGCCGGCACTCGCCGGATCGATCTCCGGCGTGATGTCCTGGCCGTGCAGGCACAGGCCGGCCTCCAACCGCAGCGAGTCGCGGGCAGCAAGGCCGATCCACAACACACGCTCGTCCTCGATCAGTTTCGTGGCCAGAGCGCGCGCATCCGCCTCCGGCAGGCCGATCTCGAAGCCGTCCTCGCCGGTGTAGCCGGAGCGGCTCATGAACCAGTTTTGCTTCGGCTCGATGCCATGCATGAACAAGAGCGAGCCGGTCTCGATGCCGGCGCGGGACAAGGCAGCCCAGGCTTCGGGCCCCTGGATCGCCAGGAAGACGCGATCGAGCGCATCGACCTTCACGTCGAAATCGGTCGCCAGCGCACGCAAATGCTTCTCGTCCTCGACCGCATTCCCGGCGTTGGCGACCACCATGAAGCGCTCGGCGCCGAGCCGGGTGACGATCAGATCGTCGATGATCCCGGCGGCCTCGTTGAGGAAGAAGGTATATTTGGACTGTGAAATCTCAAGCGCGCCGGCATCGAGCGGACTGGCGCGGTTGAGCAGTGCCGCAGCGCCCGGTCCGCTGATCTCGAACAGCTTCATATGCGAAATGTCGAACAGGCCGGCATGTTCGCGGGTGTGAAGGTGCTCCTTCATCACGCCGGCCGGATAGGTCAGCGGCATCGACCAGCCCGCAAAGGCGCCAAAGCGTGCGCCGGCGGCGGTGTGCAGATCTTCGAGAGGAAGGTGTTTGGTGTCGTCGCCCGTCATGTCATCTCCAGAGTCGCACGCAATCGGCCGCTGCTGGCGACCAGTCCGTGCCCCTCTGTCTGAAGCCTGAGAGACTCGCGCAACCGGAACTCTGTCGGCGACGCTTACACCTTCGGCGCGGGGGCAAGCCCCGACTTTCCAGAGTGTCTTTCCCGTCTACGGTTCTTTTGCCTGAGAGATTTCGGGCGATTTCCCCTTCGGCGGCAGCTCGCGCTGCTCTCTCCCGCAAACAGGTAGGACTCAAAACTTAAGCCCTCGACGCGCCATCCATAGCTTGTCGGCGACACCTTGTCACCTGCCAGCGACACGTAAAGCGCGTCGTCTTTACAGTCTTCGCTAACCACGCCGTTTGCCGGTTTTTCAAGACAATGGCGATATTCTGGGCTGACGGTTTGGCCGGCAATTGCGTTGGGCACGGCGGATGGGGATTGACAGATGGGCGAACGGATCGGGAGCGCGCCGGTGGCGGGGCTGGCCTCGAAGGACCGCATCACGGCGGAAGATGTCGTCATGCTGCGTCGCGAAGTGATCGCCGACGGCGTGGTGACGCGCGGCGAGGCTGAAGCACTGTTCGCGCTCGATGCGACAGCGACGGACAAATGCCCGCAATGGCCTGAATTCTTCGTCGAGGCCGTTACCGACTACATCGTCCACCAGGAAAAGCCGGCAGGCTATATCTCTGAAGACAATGCCGGTTGGCTGATCCAGACCATCTCGCGCAACGAAATGGTCGACAGTGTGACCGAACTGGAGCTGCTGGTGCATGTGCTGGAAAGGGCGAAATCATCGCCCGGCCGGCTCTCCGCCTATGCGCTCGAGCAGGTCGCCAACGCGGTGGTCGACGGCAAGGGACCACTGATGCTCGGCGGCGCGCTGGTTCCCGGGCTGGTCGCCAAGGCAGAGGTCGATCTGTTGCGCCGCATTCTCCATGCCTATGGCGGCGACGGTAACATTGCCATCACACGGGTTGAGGCCGAGGTGCTGTTCCAGATCAACGAGCAGACCGCAGCGGCCCACAACGACCCGTCCTGGAACGACCTGTTCGTCAAGGCGCTCGCCAATTTCGTCATGTGTTCGGCCGGCTACGAAGCGCCGACGCGCGATGTGGCGCTGCGTCGTGACAGTTTCTTGGACCAGGCCGAGCCCGAAATTGGTGGCTTCTTCAGCCGCATGGTGTCGGGCGGACTGGCCGGCATCATTGAAGCCTATCGTTCGCCCGGCGATATCGAGGCCGAATGGGAGTCGAAGAACCGTGCCGCCGAGGCACTCGCGCGCCGCGCCGAGACGATCGACGCCAGCGAGGCGAAATGGCTGGCCGATCGCATCGGCACCGACCGCCCGCTGCGTGACAATGAACGCGCGCTGCTGACGCTGATCAAACTCGCCTCGCCGGAGATACATCCGGCGCTCAAGCCGCTGCTCGACAATTTTCTGCGACCGTTTTGCAGAGGACGATATTGGAGTGTCTTCAGGCCAATCGCCAAGTTCGGCCACTCGCTCGAAACCGGCTTCCTCAGGCAAGCTCGGTTCGGTCGGAGTCAGATCGCGCTCGGTCAGAATGCGAGGCCTATCAAATCCCGCCATACCAGTCATAGCCATTGTCTTCCCAATAGCCGCCGCGGCCGCCGCCGGTATTGCCAAAACTGTCGACGAGCTCGATCTTGTAGAGATACTTCGGCATCTTGTAGCCGAGCTGTCGTTCGACGCGCACGCGCAGCGGCGCGCCGTTTTCGACCGGCAGCGGCTTGCCGTTGAGGCCGTAGGCGAGGATCGTCTGCGGGTGGCGGGCATCGATCAGGTCGATGGTGCCATAATATTTGATTTCCCCGGAGAGGCTACGATCGATCGTGTCGAGGCAGTGGAACATGACATAGCGGGCCTGCGGCTTGACCACAGCCTGGTCGAGCACCAGCGACAGCGGGGTGCCGGTCCATTTGGCGATGCAGCTCCAGCCTTCGACACAGTCGTGGCGGGTGATCTGCGTGCGGCTCGGCATGTTCTCCAACTGCTCGCGGCTGAGCGACAGCGGCTTTTCGACCAGGCCCGTTACCTCCAGCCGCCAGTCGGCGAAATTGTTGGCGAGCAGGCCCTTGTAGGTGTCATCCTCGGGCGCGGTGACGCCGTTCGGCCGCTGCGGCTGGCGGATGTCGGCCTCGGTGAATTCCGGCGCCAGAACATCGCGGCCGGCAAGCCAGCGTTGCGCGCGGTAGGTCAGGCCATTGGCGTTTTCGAGGAAACTGCGCAGGCCATCGCCCATGCCGAGCTGGCTGTCGAAGGCATCGCAGCCCGACAACATGATGCCGGAAACGCCGAGGCCGGCGCCCGTCAGGAACTTTCGGCGGCTGATCTGGAATTTGGCCATCTCACGCACTCCTCTCGGTGTCGCCATGCCTTGGCGGATCGGTGCGGTACCAGCCGGTGATGATCGAGCGCAGTTCGTTGATCGGGCCGGCGGCGAGGATCATCATTATATGGACGATGAAAAAGCCGACCAGCAGCACCATCACCGTGAAATGGATGGTGCGCGCCGTCTGCCTTCCGCCGAGCACTTCGTTTAACCAGGGCAGCACCGAGTTCATGCTCGGTGACATGGCAAGGCCGGTGATGATCATGAGTGGCAACAGCACGAACAGCACGCCGCCATAGGCTATTTTCTGCAGCGTGTTGTATTCGCGTGTGTGGTGGAACCTGAGCTTGGCGTGCTCGATGATGTCCTGCGGCAGCCGCTTGAGATCGTCAAGGCGCGGCGCCAGATCGCGGCGCAGATGGCCGTTGACCAAGCTGGCGACCAGCCAGACGACCAGGGTGGTGGTCAGTATCCAGGCGAAGAAGAAATGCACGACGCGGGCGGTGCCGAGATCGTAGTAGGACGGGATCGTCGCCCAGGAGGGGAAGGCACGCGACGTCTGCTGACCGGCTGGGCCCGACCAGCCGAGCACGCCGGTGGTGTCGAAGCGATGGCCGAAGATTTCGGTATAGCCGCGCGGACCCGTCGTGGTGTTTTCGGCGCCGATGGCAAAGACGGTGTTGTTGTACTCGAAACCGGATTGCTTGCCGATGTAGAGCTGCGGCCGGGCATTGAAGATCTGCAGGCCGGACAAAAGCATGAAGAACAGCGAGATCGCCCACAGCCAGTGCGTCAGGCGGGTCCAGCGCGATTGCCGGTAGATCAGCGTCGCATCCTTCGTTGAGGCGGAATCGACGCCTGCGCCGGGCTGACTCACGGTAATGGTTTCCATCTTTTCCTCGCCTCCGGCTGCGCGATCCTGGGATGGCCGCGCTTGTCGTTCTCCTCCCAATACGTCGCCGTCGAAAGCGATGTTTCATCCGATCACGTTTTTATTACGGGCACGTTTTTTATTACAGGCACGGATTTATCGCGGGCACGGATGCTCAATTGCCGAGGCTGACGGCGAGATTGACGACGGCGGCGACGATGACGGTGTTGAAGAAGAAAGACAGGATCGAATGGACAAGCACGACACGGCGCATGTGTGAGGTCGTGATCGCCGTGTCGGCGGTCTGCGCGGTCATGCCGATCACCGTCGCGAAATAGAGGAAGTCCCAGCCGTCGGGCCGTTTGCTGCCGGGGAAATCGAGGCCGCCGACGGGCATTTTCTTCTTGGTCTCGGCATCGATCGCGTCGCCGTCCATCCAGTAGACATGCGCGTAGTGAAGTGCGGCCATGGCATGGATGGTGAACCAGCCGAGCGGGATCGCCAGCATGGCGATACCCAGCTCGATGGGGTCGCGGTTCTTGTGATTGATCAGCAGGAACAACAGGACAATGGCGATGCTGACGACGCCCAGCGTGATGGCAAAAATGCTCAGCACCGGCAGGTCGACCTCGCGCGCGTTCTTGCTGAGATAGCGGCCGGACAGCAGCGGCATCTTGGCGATGACGAGTGCGATGAAGACGACGAAGAAGGCGTCGGCGGCAATCGAAATCGAATAGGCAAGCGGCAAGCCCGCGATCAACGCGATAACCAATGCCGGCAGACCGACGCAGGCCGACACCAGGAATTGCTTGTGCCGGTGCAGTGGGTTCGTGATCGGGGTATCTGTCGCCATGGCCCGGGTGCCGTTTCTATTCCGGTGTGACGGATTTCAACGCGCGTCGCAGGATGCGGTCGAGTTCGCCGAGGAAGCGCGAGCGGTCCTGCGGCGCGAAGCTGGCATTGTAGCCCTTGCTCTCGCCGGTTTCGCGCAAATGCTGCTTCAAATCGCGCATTGCAACCGCCATGCCGATGGTCTCCGGCGTGAACGGCCGGCCGGTTGGCCCAAGCACATGCGCGCCGAGCGCCACGGTGCGAGCGGCAAGCGGGATGTCGGCGGTGATCACGATGTCGTTGGGTTTTGCATTGTCTACAATCCAGTCGTCGGCGGCGTCGGCGCTTTTAGAGACGACGACGTTGCGAATCATCGGATCGCGCGACGGACGCAGCCCGCCATTGGAGACGTAGGTGACGACCACGCCATGGCGCTCGGCGACCTTCTCGACCTCGGCTTTCACCGGGCAGGCGTCGGCGTCGACGTAGATGGCGGGTGCCGGCATTATCTCTCCAAAACGGACATGGGGCCGGCATGTTACCCGGCCCCATGCCAGAAATCTCGTACCGTCAGGCCGGCAGCGCGCCCGACTTCTTCGCCGTCCAGGTGGCGATGTAGTCCATCAGGCCGGGGTTGAGGCAGTCATAGGGTTCGAGGCCCATCGACTTCAACTGGCCGCGGATGCCGTCCATGCGCTTGGGGTCGACACCGGATTCGATGATCGACGAAACGAAAGCGGTGAAGCCCGGCGGTGACCAGCCGTCTTCCTGGAAGCGCTCGGGATGGATGAAGGACAGACCCTTGAACGGATGGTCGCGCTCGACCGGGCCGTGCATGTGGACACCGCAGCCGGTGCAGGCGTGACGCTGGATAAGTGCCGAGGGGTCGACCACTTTCAGCTTGTCGCCGTTTTCGGTGACTGTGACATCGCCGGTGCCGGCTACGGCCACGACCGAGAACACCGCGCCGTCAGGCTTCCAGCATTTGGTGCAGCCGCAGGCATGGTTGTGGGCGATCTGGCCCTTGACCTTCACCTTCACCGGCTTGCTGGTGCAGGCACAGACCAGCGTGCCGCCGGCAAAGCTTGCGCTTTCCTTCGGCAGGCCATTGTCGATTTTCGGATGCAGTTTCTCAGGCATTATCTTCCTCCCTTGTTGAACCCATGCAACTACAGTCGCTGGCCCTTCGGTCGGCGGCTTCTTCTCCTCAATAAACGACGACGCTCCTGATCGACTTGCCCTCATGCATAAGGTCGAAGCCCTTGTTGATGTCTTCCAGCTTCAGCAAATGGGTGATCATCGGGTCGATCTGGATCTTGCCGTCCATGTACCAGTCGACGATTTTTGGCACGTCAGTGCGGCCGCGTGCGCCGCCAAAGGCGGTGCCCATCCAGGTGCGGCCGGTGACCAGCTGGAACGGCCGGGTCGAAATCTCCTGGCCGGCGCCGGCCACGCCGATGACGACCGACTTGCCCCAGCCGCGATGCGAGGCTTCCAGCGCATGGCGCATCACCTTGGTGTTGCCGGTGCAGTCGAACGCGTAGTCGGCGCCGCCGATCTGGTCGGCACCGCGCTTGGTCATGTTGACGAGGTGGGGGACGATGTCGCCGTCGATCTCCTTCGGATTGACGAAATGCGTCATGCCGAACCTCTCGCCCCATGCCTTCTTGTCGTTGTTGAGATCAACGCCGATGATCATGTCGGCGCCGGCCAGCTTCAGGCCCTGGATGACGTTGAGACCGATGCCGCCGAGGCCGAAGACAACTGATGTCGCGCCTTGCTCGACCTTGGCGGTGTTGATGACCGCGCCGATGCCGGTGGTGACGCCGCAGCCGATGTAGCAGATCTTGTCGAAGGGAGCGTCGGGATTGACCTTGGCCACCGCGATCTCGGGCAGCACGGTGAAATTGGAGAAGGTCGAGCAGCCCATATAGTGGAAGATCTTGTCCTTGCCGATCGAGAAGCGCGACGAGCCGTCCGGCATCAAGCCCTGGCCCTGTGTGGCGCGGATGGCGGTGCAGAGGTTGGTCTTGCGCGACAGGCAGGACGGGCACTGCCGGCATTCCGGCGTGTAGAGCGGAATGACGTGGTCACCCTTCTTGACCGAGGTGACGCCCTTGCCGACATCGACGACGACGCCGGCGCCTTCATGGCCGAGGATCGCCGGGAACAGGCCTTCGGGATCGGCGCCCGACAAAGTGAATTCGTCGGTATGGCAGATGCCGGTCGCCTTGATCTCGACCAGCACCTCGCCTTCGCGCGGTCCATCGAGGTCGACCTCCATGATTTCCAACGGCTTTCCGGCGGCGACAGCGACAGCGGCGCGGGTTTTCATCAGGCAATTCCTCCCATGCGATTGGTCTTCAGGCTTTCAGGATTTTTATACTGTTTCAACCCGGTTTGGCGACCAAATATGGCGCAAATCTTGGCCCAGTGCTCGGCGGCCCCGGCTTTCGTCCCGCAACATCGGCTCGGCGTAGATTGCTGCACAGCGGCGCGGTGCTTGAGCCCGGCTGCCGAAGCCCATAAGAAGGACGAAAGACCCGAGGAAACGCCTTCGATGTTCACGAAAATCCTGATCGCCAATCGCGGCGAGATTGCTTGCCGCGTCATCAAGACTGCGCGCAAGATGGGGATTGCCACCGTAGCGGTCTATTCCGATGCCGATCGCGACGCCGTGCATGTCGAAATGGCCGACGAAGCCGTGCATATCGGGCCGTCGCCTGCCGCGCAGAGCTACCTCCTGCCCGAGAAGATTATCGCCGCCTGCAAAGAGACGGGCGCGCAGGCCGTGCATCCGGGTTATGGTTTTCTCTCCGAACGCGCCGCCTTCTGCGAGGCGCTGGAGGCCGAAGGCATTATCTTCATCGGTCCAAAACCCAAGGCAATCAAGGCGATGGGCGACAAGATCGAATCGAAGAAGTTCGCCAACGCGGCCAAGGTTTCGACCGTGCCAGGCTGGCTCGGCGTCATCGAAAACGGCGACCATGCCGAAACGATCGCCGGCGAGATCGGTTATCCCGTGATGATCAAGGCGTCGGCCGGCGGCGGCGGCAAGGGCATGCGCATCGCCTGGAGCCAGTCGGAAGTGCGCGACGGCTTTGACCGGGCGCGTTCGGAGGCCAAAAGCTCGTTCGGCGACGACCGCGTCTTCATCGAAAAGTTCGTCGTCGATCCGCGCCATATCGAAATCCAGGTGCTGGCTGACGCGCATGGCACCGCGCTCTATCTCGGCGAGCGCGAATGTTCGATCCAGCGCCGCAACCAGAAGGTCGCGGAGGAGGCGCCGTCGCCGTTCCTCGATGCCAAGACGCGCAAGGCGATGGGCGAACAGGCCGTGGCGTTGGCCAAGGCGGTCGACTATCAGAGCGCGGGCACCGTCGAGTTCATCGTCGACGCTGAAAAGAACTTCTATTTCCTTGAAATGAATACACGATTGCAGGTCGAGCATCCGGTGACGGAGCTCGTCACCGGCATCGATCTGGTCGAGCAGATGATCCGCATTGCCGCCGGCGAGAAGCTCGGCATCAAGCAGGGTGACGTCAAGCTGAACGGCTGGGCGGTGGAAAGCCGGCTCTATGCCGAGGATCCCTACCGCAACTTCCTACCGTCGATCGGCCGGCTGACGCGCTATCGGCCACCGGAAGAGGGCACGTTCGGCGACATCGTCATCCGCAACGACACCGGCGTCACCGAGGGGTCCGAGATTTCGATGTTCTATGACCCGATGGTGGCAAAGCTCTGCACCTGGGCGCCGACGCGTATCGAGGCAATCGACGCCATGTCGGAAGCGCTGGACAGTTTCGTCGTCGACGGCATCGAGCACAACATCCCGTTCCTGGCGGCGCTGATGCAGCATCCGCGCTGGCGCGAGGGGCGGATATCGACGGGCTTCATCGCCGAGGAATATCCTGACGGCTTCGCGCCGATCGTGCCCAATGGCGATGAAAAGGCAGTGCTGGCGGCGATCGCCACCGCGGTCGAGCTTCTGCGCCGCGATCGGCTTGACCGGCTGGACGGGCGGCTGGCGCCGCATTCGGGCGCACTCAAGCGCGATTGGGTGGTGAAGCTCGGCGACGACTATCTCCAGGCTTCGATCATCGAGGGCATGATCTCCATTCCGATGGAAATCGATCTGTCGGTCGATGGCGGCAAAGCGCTGACCGTGGCGTCCGACTGGCGGCCGGGCGACCTCATCTGGCGCGGCACTGTCGGTGCCCGCAAGGTCACTGCGCAGATCAGGCCGGCGCCGAACGGCCTGCGCATTGCCTGGAAAGGCATGTCGGTGACGGCGCGCGCCATGCTGCCGCGCACGGCGGAGCTGGAAAGGCTGATGCCGGAGAAGGTGGCGCCGGACACGTCCAAGATGCTGCTTTGCCCGATGCCGGGCCTGGTCGTGTCGATCGCGGTTGCCGAGGGGCAGGAGGTCAAGGCCGGCGAGACGCTGGCCGTGGTCGAGGCGATGAAGATGGAAAACGTGCTGCGCGCCGACCGCGATCTTGTCGTGTCGAAGCTCAACGCCAAGCCGGGTGACAGCCTGGCTGTCGATGCGGTGATCATGGAGTTCGCCTAGAGATTGTTTGGAAATTCTACTCCGGCGGCCATCTGAAGGTGGTTTCTGCGCTTCCCGTGCTCACGGACCAATGGCCGCTGCGCTCCGATTCTCGAAACCACCATCATATGACTCGCCAGAGCGAATTTCGAACAATCTCTGAGCCGTGCGGCTGGGTACGGAAGCCTGTGGTCGGTGGTCATTTGTGCTGGACTGGCATCGCCCGGTCCGGGACAATACATCTCCATCGACTCAAAGCCCTTCGAGCAATTTGAAACATCATGGCGGATGACAAACTTCCACGCGATCCCCTGAGGCGCGAAGCAGCGCTCGCCGCTGCGCGCCCGGAGGCGCCGGCGCGGCCGTTCATCCATCTGCGCGTGCATTCGGCGTATTCGCTGCTCGAGGGCGCCTTGCAGGTCGCCGCCGTTGTCGGTCATGCAGTCAAGGACGAGTGCCCGGCAATCGCAGTCACCGACACAAACAATCTGTTCGGCGCGCTGGAATTTGCCCAGAAGGCGGTGAAGGAAGGCATCCAGCCGATTATCGGTTGCCAGATCGATCTCGCCTTTTCCGGCGAGACCAGCGACGCGCAGCGCGACCGCCGCCGCCATGGTCCGGAGATGCACGCCGTGGTGCTGCTCGCCGCCACCGAGGCCGGCTACAGCAACCTCGTCAGGCTGGTCAGCCAGGTCTATCTGGAGACGCCGCCGGGCGAGCCCGTGCATCTGACGTCAGCAATGCTGGAAGGCCATAGCGATGGCCTGATCTGCCTCAGCGGCGGGCCGCGCGGCCCGATCGGCCGGGCGCTGAAGGAGGATCGCCGAGATCTTGCCGAGACGCGGCTTCTGGCACTCAAGGCGCTGTTCGGCGACCGGCTCTATGTCGAGCTGGACCGTGTTTCCGGTTATGACCGCGCTATCGAGAAATCATCGGTCGACCTTGCCTATATCCATGATCTGCCGCTGGTCGCCACGAATGAGGCGTTCTTCGCCGCCCGCGACGACTATGACGCGCATGATGCTCTGATCGCCATTGCCGAGGGTTCGGTGGTTGCCGCCGACAACCGTCGCCGGCTGACTTCGGACAATTTCCTGCGCAGCCAGGCGGATATGGCGCGGCTGTTCGCCGACCTGCCGGAAGCGATCGACAACACCGTCGAGATCGCGCTGCGCTGTTCCTATTATCCCAAGACCCGCAATCCGATCCTGCCACGCTTTACCGGCGGCGATGTCGCCGACAATGAGGTGGCGCTGAAAGCGGAGGCCGATGAGCTACGCCGGCAGGCGCATGAGGGGCTGGAGGCGCGGCTGGCTGCGCATGGGCCCACTTCCGGCTACACGGTCGAACAATACCGCGAGCGGCTCGATTTCGAACTCTCCATCATCGAGAAGATGAAGTTTCCCGGCTATTTCCTGATCGTCGCCGACTTCATCAAATGGGCCAAGGCGCAAGGCATTCCGGTCGGGCCGGGCCGTGGTTCGGGCGCCGGATCGCTGGTCGCTTATTCCACGACCATCACCGACATCGATCCGCTGCGCTTCTCGCTGCTGTTCGAGCGCTTCCTCAACCCCGACCGCGTGTCGATGCCCGACTTCGACATCGACTTCTGCCAGGACCGGCGCGAAGAGGTCATCCGCTACGTCCAGCAGAAATATGGCCGCGACCAGGTTGGGCAGATCATCACCTTCGGTACGCTGCAGGCGCGCGCGGTGCTGCGCGACGTCGGCCGCGTGCTGCAAATGCCTTACGGCCAAGTCGACAAGCTCTCCAAGATGGTGCCGCAGAACCCGGCCAATCCGGTCAAGCTGGCGGATGCCATCGCCAACGAGCCGCGCTTTGCCGAGGAGGCCGAGAAGGAGCCGATCGTGCAGACGCTGCTCGATATGGCGCAAAAGCTGGAAGGGCTCTACCGCCACTCTTCGACGCACGCCGCCGGCATCGTGATCGGCGACCGGCCCTTGTCGGAACTGGTGCCGATGTACCGCGATCCGCGCTCCGACATGCCGGTCACCCAGTTCAACATGAAATATGTCGAGCAGGCCGGGCTGGTAAAATTCGACTTCCTCGGCCTGAAGACGCTGACGGTGCTGGAGACGGCGGTGAAGCTGATCCGCCGGCGCGGCATCGAGATCGACCTGGCGACGATCCCGCTCGACGATCCTGAAACCTACGCCATGCTGTCGCGCGGCGAAGTGGTCGGTGTGTTCCAGGTGGAAAGTGCCGGCATGCGCAAGGCGCTGATCGGCATGCGGCCCGACTGCATCGAGGACATCATCGCGCTGGTGGCGCTCTACCGTCCCGGCCCGATGGAGAACATCCCGACCTACAACGCCAGAAAGCATGGCGAAGAGGAGATGGCATCGATCCATCCCAAGATCGACCATCTGGTGAAGGAGACGCAAGGCGTCATCGTCTACCAGGAACAGGTGATGCAGATCGCGCAGGAACTGTCGGGCTATTCGCTCGGCGAAGCCGATCTGCTGCGTCGCGCGATGGGCAAGAAGATCCGCGCCGAAATGGACAAGCAGCGCGAGCGCTTCGTCACCGGTGCGGTCGAACGCGGCGTCGGCAAGCCGCAGGCCGACTTCATCTTCGACCTTCTGGCCAAGTTCGCCGACTACGGCTTCAACAAATCGCACGCGGCCGCCTACGCCGTCGTGTCCTACCAGACCGCCTATCTCAAGGCGCATTACCCCGTCGAGTTCCTGGCGGCGTCGATGACGCTCGACATGGGCAATACCGACAAACTCGCCGATTTCCGCCAGGATGCGCTGCGTCTCGGCATCGAGGTGGTGGCGCCGTCAGTGATGACCAGCTTCCGCAATTTCGAGGTCGGCGAGAACCGCATTTACTATTCGCTGGCGGCCCTCAAGGGCGTCGGCGACGCTGCGGTCGAGCACATCGTCGCCATGCGCGGCGAAAAGCCGTTCAAGAATCTCGCCGATTTCTGTGAAAAGGTCGATCCCAAGATCGTCGGCAAGCGCGTCTTCGAAAGCTTGATCATGGCCGGCGCGCTCGACTGCTTCGGCCACGACCGCGCCCAGATGATGGCCGGCGTCGAACGGATGATGGGGCTGGCTTCGCTGGCGCAGCAGAATGCCATTTCGGGCCAGCACGACATTTTCGGCGCGTCGCTCGGCGCGCAGCAGCAGGCGCTCAATTTACCGCAGACCGATCCGTGGCTTGCCGCCGACCGGCTGCACCGTGAATTCCAGGTCGTCGGCTTCTATCTTTCGGCGCATCCGCTCGACGAGTACAAGGCGGCCCTGCAGAAGATGCGCGTGCAAAACTGGGGCGAGTTCTCGGCTGCGGTCAAACGCGGTGCCGCCGCGGGCCGGCTCGCCGGCACCGTCACCACCAAGCAGGAGCGCAAGACCCGAACCGGCAACAAGATGGGCGTCATCGCCTTTTCCGACACATCTGGCCAATATGAAGCCGTGCTGTTTTCGGAAGGGTTGGCGCAGTATCGCGATCTGCTCGAGCCCGGACGTTCGGTGGTGATCACCGTTTCGGCCGAGGATAGGCCCGAAGGGGTCAATCTGCGCATCCAGACGGTGCAGTCGCTGGAGGATGAGGCCAGCCGTATCCAGAAGGCGCTGCGCATCTTCGTGCGCGATGCGGCTCCGATCGGCATGCTGGCCGGCCAACTGGCGGTAAAGGGCGAGGGCCAGGTCAGCTTCGTGCTGATCAAGGAAGCCGGGCAAGGTGAGATCGAGATCGAATTGCCCAATCGCTACCGCATCTCGCCGCAGATCGCGTCGGCCATGCGCGCGGTGCCGGGTGTGGTCGAAGTCGAGCTCGTCTAGGCTGCGCTGATATACACGGCAATCGCATCGACGTCGGCCAGTGCATCACGGCCTAAAGATGCTCTGGGCCTGACATTGCAGCCGATAGGGCCAGCGTGCGGGGCGTGGTTGACCTGACCTTCCTTTGAACCACATGCGTTGAGCAGAAACTTCACAGGAACGCACAATCATGCCCAGCCGCGAACGCGTCGAAGCCTTCCTCAAGGAGGTGGTCGAAGGCAGCCACGTCAAAGCGATCGCCGACTTCTACCATGACGATGCCACCATGCAGGAAAATCTCGGCGTCCCGCGGCGCGGCAAGGAAACACTGATGGCGCATGAGCAGGCAGCACTCGACCGGATCGAGAAGATGCACACCCATCCTGTCCAGACATTCCTGGTCGATGGCGACAATGTCGCCATCCGCTGGACCTTCGACCGTGTCGACAAGGCCGGCACCGTGCGCCGGCTGGAAGAGGTGGCCCTGCAGCGCTGGCGTGGTGACCGGATTGCGGAGGAGCGGTTCGTCTACGACACCGCCTCGGCCTGGCGCCTCGTCGGGCCGGACGGCAAGGTGGTGGAGGGCTGAGGATCACCGGGGCCATTAGATCATGATGAGATTCGGTTGAAATCTCATCATGATCTAACCCTTTGTTGGAACGTGATCTTTTCCAAAAACCGGCACCCACTTTTTGGGATCATGCTCTAGACGGCCCCGCCTGGGACCGTTACGCACTTGGTGATGAAAGCAGCCGAGAAGGACGGATCGCAGCAAAGCTCAGCGATGGCGCGGCTGCGTGACCGGCTGCGCAAGCTCTATCACGGACGCACGCCGGCGGCGTTCCGGTTTCAGCTGGTGGCGGTCATCATCGACCTCGCCATCATCGCCTTCTTCGTTGCCACGCCGGTGCTCCAGGACAAGCCGTCATTCCTGTGGCTCGACTATACCGTCGCCGCATTGGTCGCCGCCGACCTGATTGCCCGGCTGTTAGCCTCCAACGACATGCTGCGGCTGATGAAACAGCCGACATCCTGGGTCGATGTCTTCATCCTTCTGACGCTGCTGATGCCGACGGCGCTGGCAAATCTGGCGTTCCTGCGCATCCTGCGGCTGTGGTCGCTGTCGCGCAGCGGCTCGCTGTGGCGGCATTTCGAGATGCGCGGGCTAAGGCCATGGCGCGAGGCGAGCCAGGCGGTCATCAACCTTTTGACGTTTCTCTTCGTCATCACCGGTTTCGTCTACACCTTCTTCTTCCGCTCCGGCGCCGGCCTCGAAAACTATGTCGATGCGCTTTATTTCACCGTTGCCACGGTGACGACGACCGGTTTCGGCGACATCGTGCTGCCGGGAATTGCCGGCAAGCTGACCGCAATCGTCACCATGATCATCGGCATCTCGCTGTTCGTCAGGCTGGCGACAGCGATCTTCCGACCGGCCAAGGTGCTCTTTCCCTGTCCACAATGCGGCCTGCAGCGGCACGAACCGGACGCCGTGCATTGCAAGGCCTGCGGGCATCTCCTCAACATCCCCGACGAAGGAAGCTGATTGGCGGCGGTGCTATGACGTAGCCACTTCCGCTGGTTGCGGCGCCTTGCGCTGCAGGTTGAGCAGGTTGCCCAGCAGGATCAGCAGGGCGCCGCCGGCGGTGAAGGCGTCGATCTGCTCGCTATAGAGCAGCCAGCCGATCAGCGCCGATAAAGGCACGCGCAAGAAGTCCATCGGCGAGATGACGGTCGCGTCGGCATAGGCGAGTGCGCGGGCCATGCAGAAATGCGAAGACATGCCGGTGAAGGCGATCAGGACGATCCACGGCCAGAGTTCCAGTGGCGGGTTGCGCCATTCGTAGAGCGCCGGGATCAAGCCGACTACCGACTGGATGATCAGCATCCAGAAGATGATGCGCACGACGCTGTCGGTGCGTGTCAGCGACTTGACCATGACCACCGAAATGCCGAAGCAGACAGCGGCGCCGAGCACGATCAGGTGCCCCGGATCGACGGCGCCAACGCCGGGCCGCACGATGATCACCACGCCGATCAGCCCCAGCGCGATCGCCGCCAGCTTGGGTCGGGAGAGCCTTTCGCCGAGGAAGGCCACCGCCAGCAGGGCCGTCCAGATCGGCGTCGTGAATTCGATCGAAATCAGCACGGCCAGCGGGATCAGTGTCAATGAGTAAAGCCATGCCGCCTGGCCGGTATAGTGGATGACATTGCGGGCGAGATGGGCGACGGGGCGCTGCGTGCGCATCGCCGCAAAGCCGCCGCTCACAATCACCAGCGGCAGCAGGATGAAAAAGCCGATCACCGAGCGCAGTTCCAGCACCTGGAACACGTTGAGCTCCGCGGTCGTGGCGCGGCCGGCGACCGACATCGCCAGGAACGAGGCGATCGACAGCGCCATCCAGAACGCGGCTTTGGGGATCGATGGGGAAGGTGCCATAGGCGCTATGTCGCAAGCCGGGGCTTCCATCGCAACCGCTAGGCGACGCATTCGACTGGGCCAGACCCGTTGCAAAACAGCCATGCTGGAAGTGGAACCTGACGCAACGGCAGGCGTTGGTTCCCGGTATTGGCCAATTGCTGGACGCATCGTTTCTTAAACATCAACGGGGGAGAGATTCCGATGAAATCATTCGCGCGGTTTCTGCTAGCCGGCTGCCTGCTAACTGCAAGCGCCGCGGCCCATGCCGACGAGGCGAATTTTCTCAGCTCCTTGCAAGGGAATTTCTCCGGCAAGGGGACAGTCAAGGTCACCACCGACGCACCGACGGTGAATGTGTCCTGCACCTTCAATTCCGACGCGACCTCGAGCTCATTGTCGCTTGACGGCAATTGCCGTGGTCTTGTCGTGGTGACGCGCGCCATCAGCGCCAATCTGAAGGCCCGCGGGGCGAAGTATACAGGCGTCTATGTCGGGTCGCGCACCGGGCCGGCACAGCTCGCCGGCAGCCGTTCCGGCACCGCGATCAGTCTCGGCATTCGCTGGGCGGCGGAGGTCAATGGCGATCGCAAGGCGCGGTTGACGGTCGAGAAAACCAGCGGCGACGGAATGCGGTTGACCGTTACCGACGTCGATCCGAAAACCGGCAAGAACGTGGTGACCAGCCGCATCGATCTCAAGCGTATCTAAGCCGTCTCACTCCTCGATCGGCTCTGGCGGATTGGCGTTGCGGCCTTTGCCGAAGGTGTAGCCGGTTTCCACCGCCTTCTTGCCGAACTTGTCGCGCAGCGTATCGATGGCGCTTTCGGCCATGGCGCGCTTGCGCGAGCCGACGTCGACGAGATCGGGCGGATCGGCCTTCTCGTCATCCGAGAGATCGCTGACACCGATGCCGAGCAGCCGGTACTTTGTCCCGTCCGCCTCCTTGCGCAACAGCTCGAGCCCGGTCTGGAAAATGCGGTCGGCCAGCCTTGTCGGGTCGCCGAGCTGGCGGTTGCGGGTACGCAGCTTGAAATCCTGCGTCTTCAGCTTCAGCACCACGGTGCGCCCGGCAATGCCTGACTTCTTCAGCCGCGCCGAGACCTTTTCCGACAATCCCCTCAGCACTGGAACCAGTTCGCCCATTTCAGCTATGTCGGTGTCGAAAGTGGTTTCGGCCGACACACTTTTCGCATCCTGGTCGGGATCGACACGGCGGTCGTCCTGGCCGCGCGAGAGATGGTAGAGCCGGGTGCCCATCACGCCATAGCGGCGCATCAGATCGGCGCGCTCCATGCGCTGCAATTGGGCGATGCTGCGGATGCCGTCGCGTTCGAGCGTTGCGGCAAAAGCCTTGCCGACGCCCCAGATCAGCGTCACCGGCTGTTCGGCCAGGAAACCCAGCGCCTCGGCTTCGCCGATCACCGAAAAGCCGCGCGGCTTGCGGAAATCGGAGGCAGCCTTGGCCAGGAACTTGCAGTAGGAAAGGCCGGCCGAAACGGTGATGCCGATTTCCTTTTCGACGGTCTGCGCAAAGCGCGCCAGCACCACCGCCGGCGGCATGCCGTGCAGGCGCTCGGTGCCGGCAAGGTCGAGAAACGCCTCATCGATGGAGAGCGGTTCGACCAGCGGCGTGAGCGCCTGCATCAAGGCGCGGACATCGCGGCCGACGCGGACGTATTTCTCCATATTGGGCGGGATGACGACCGCTTCCGGACAGGCTTCGAGCGCCTTGAACATCGGCATTGCCGAGCGCACCCCCTGGATGCGGGCGATGTAGCAGGCGGTGGAAACGACGCCGCGCTTGCCGCCGCCGATGATCAGCGGCTTGTCCTTCAGCGCCGGATTGTCGCGCTTTTCGATCGCCGCATAGAAGGCGTCGCAATCGATATGCGCCAGATGCAGCTGGTAGAGCTCGGGATGGCGGGTGAGTCGAGGGCTGCCGCAACGCTCACAGCGCCTGGTATCGCTGCGCTGAAAGGTCAGGCAGTCGCGGCAAAAACCGTGCTCGGGATTGTTGACAGGGGCCGCCATCGCTGCGAACATAAAGAGAACAGATGCAATGGTACGTCAGGACGGAAGCCGCCACAAGCGGTTAGCCGGGAGAGAACTCATGAGCACCACCATAGCGCCGCTGGCGCCTGACCTATGGGCGGATTTCGAGGATCTTTTCGGCAAGCAGGGCGCCTGTTACGGCTGCTGGTGCACGCATTTCCGGATGGCGCCGGCGGTCCGACGGGCCAGCGACAAGCAGCGCAACAAGGATCATATCAAGGCGCGTATCGAGGCCGGGCCGCCGCCGGGGCTTTTGGCCTTCGAGGACGGCCAGGCGGTCGGCTGGATGCAGATCGGTCCACGCGCCGACGTGCCCGAATGGAACAATCGGGGCCGGGGCTCGGCGCCGGTCGATCCAACCGACGCCGTAGATCCCGGCGTCTGGGCCATCTCCTGCTTCTTCATCCGCGCCAGCGCGCGCGGCCGGGGCGTCAGCCACCGCCTGGTCGAGGGCGGCATCGCTTTTGCCCGCCAGAACAAGGCGCGGCTGGTCGAGGCGTGTCCGATCGACGTGTCGCGCGATTCGCGTTCGATCGGGCTGTTCGTCGGCTCGTCGCGTGTGTTTGAAAAGGCCGGCTTCGAGCGGCTTGTCGAACGCAAGGCCGGACGGCCGCTGATGCGGCTGGTGTTGTAGGCGGCAGCAATCCATAGGTCTTGTCTTGCGGCTGTGATGGTATTTTCCTACCAGTGGTAGAAGCGGTTTTGACGACTGCAATAAAGTGGAGGATCGATATGAAGCGCGTTTTGCCATTCGCTTTGCTTCTAGCCTGCAGTGCGCCGGCGCTTGGGCAGACGGTCGACAGCGAGGGCGCCAAGCAGCTTACCGACAATCTGGCGCGCTATTTCAGCAAGAAGCCGTTCGAGATCGGATTTCTGAAGGTCTCGGTCGAAGGCGACGCCTACAAGCTCGCATTCGATTTCAAGCCCGTCGTGGAACTCTTGGCAAAACAGGATGGCCTGAAGCTCGATCTCACCCCTTATACGCTGTTGACCAAACCACGCAGCGATGGCGCGTGGGATGTCTCAGGCAATCTGGCGCCGGAAGGGTCGATGGAGTTCAACGGCCCTCAGGGGCCGCAAAGCATGAAGATGTCTATCAAGGGCGGGAAGTTCGTTGGTGTCTACGATCCCGAGTTGGCGGCTTTCAGCAGCGCCACGTCGTCACTTGAAGGCATGAATATGACGTCGCAGGACGCCAGGCAGCGCACGGAGATGAGTTCTGGTGCTGGAACCGCCACAATGAGCGCTACCGAGGGCGCAAATGGCGGTGTCGATTTTAGCATGGTTCAGACGATTGCCGATTTTGCAGAGGTCATCACGATCGACAACCCCAACAGCGGGCAGAAAATCCCGCTGACGGTCAAGTCGCCCGAATTTTCGGTCGACGCGAAAGGCAAGGGGCTGCGCACGAAGCCTATTCTGGACCTGTTGGCTTTCGCCGTGGCCAATGAGGACGAGGCGAAACTGAAAGCCAATCAGGCGGAGCTCAAGTCGCATCTTCTGACCGCGCTGCCGATATGGGAGCGGATTGATGGGGCTTACAGTCTCAAGGATTTCAGCGTCGGCAGCCCGATCGGCAGTTTCGGCGCAGCAACACTCGGCATCGCCTTCGGCATGGACGGTGTCTCGCGCAACGGGACGATCAGCTACGGGATCAAAGCGTCTGGGCTCTCGATACCGCAAAATCTTGTTCCAGCCTGGAGCGTCGCGCTGTTGCCCACCGACATCGACCTCAATTTCGGTGGGGCCAACATCGATCTCGACACAATGGCCAAGAAGGCTATCGAGGCCTTCGATCTCAACAACAACCCGCCGCTTTCGGCGGATTTCGGCGACGGCCTGAAGAAAGATTTTCTGGCGAACGGCCCCAAGATCCTCATCGGCCACAGCACGGTCAAGGGCGGCGGTGCCGAAATCGGGCTGGAGGGCGATATGACGTTTCCCGATGGCGAGAAGCCCGATGCCAACGTGACAATCGACGTGACCGGCTACGACAAGATCGTGGCAAGCCTGCAGGAGGCGGCGAAGACCGACCCGCAGGCCTCACAGGCTTTTACCGGCGCCTTGGCCATCAAGGGATTTGCCAAGACGCTGCCGGACGGCCGTATCGAATGGGTGATCAACGCCAGGCACGATGGGTCGGTGACGGTCAACGGCGCCATGCTGAAGGGGCCGGATCCGGTCGTGGAAGACAACACCGATCAGGATGCGATCCCTGGCGAGGGCAACAATGGCGGAGCAGGGGCGAAGCTGCAGCCTTGATCGCCAAGCTTGGAGGCGCTTGGGCTTAAAGCCCGAGCGCGCTCGCGATCTTCGGCGCGGCATCGCGCCAGTCCTCGACGGAGATGATGTCGTCGGGCACCGGCGGCATGAAGGCGCGCAGCGAATTGTCGGCCATCAGGTGGAAGAGATGCGCGTCGGCGACGGAATTGCGCGCCGAGATGAGATTGGCGGGCTGGTCGTCGACAAAGGCCACCGGCCGGCCGTTCTTGCCGCGCAGTTTCGCCACCGCCGGTCCCTTGGCCATCTCGGTGGTCAACAGCGGGTAGGGCAGCCCGAGCGCATCGAGATGGGCGCGGCGCGCAGCGCGATGCCGGTGCGGCATGGCGGTCAAAAGGACGATCTCGGCGCGGTCGCCAAGGCTGGCAAGCGCTTGTTCGGCACCATCGGTGACGCTCTGCCAGTCGGCCTGCGTATCGAAGAAATCTCCGAGAAGTGCCGTCACCTCCGGCTGTTCGATCAGCCGGCCGCTCGCCGTTTCGGCAATGTTGCCGGTGAGACGGAACGAGGCCAGCGTCAGGCCGAAGCCGCGCGATTTCAGGAAATGCGGAAACGGCCGGATGAATTCGAGCACGACATCGTCGACATCGAGGATCAGCAGAGGCCGGTCGTCGGCTGCAAGTTCGGCGATCTGGCGTGCCGTCTCGGGATCGTCGCTCATATCGAATGCTCATGGTCGTCGCCGCCAAGAGGCAGCGCGCGCAAAGCCTTGCCGACTGAGGCAGGCGGGGTGCCGGTTTCCTCGGCAAAGCGCAGCAAGGTCGGCTCGTGGGCGAGGATGAACTGCAGCACGCCGGCAAGGAATCCCGGTTCGGCCGCGGCGCGGCGGATGGCGGACGCCTCGATGCCGGTGATGGCCAGGAAGCGCGGCAGGAGTTCGGGGTCGGCGGCGACGAAGCCCAGTGCCTTCACGGCAATGGTTTCCGCTTCCTCGCGCATTGACGCTGCGTTTGCCATCACTACTTTCTCGTTGCGGAAATGAGTCTCTTTTCCGCAGTAATCGCAAGCGTCGCCTGCGGCAAGCCACAGCCCCGATCCAATGTGGTTTTCGAGGTGGAATCCGAATGGCTTTTGCCGCTTCGGGTTTCCATTTCGTCAATCATATTGCCTTAAGGGTGAGCGAGGGTTTGGTGTGCTTCGACAAGGGCGCATAGCGGCAGGGCTTCGGGCAGAAGCCTGGCCGGGACGGGAAATCGATGCCTAAGAAGGTCATGATCGTCGAGGACAACGAGCTCAATATGAAGCTCTTTCGCGACCTCATCGAAGCCAGCGGTTATGAAACGGTGCGCACGCGCAACGGGCTCGAGGCGCTCGATCTGGCGCGCCAGCACAGGCCCGACCTGATCCTGATGGACATCCAGCTGCCCGAAGTGTCGGGGCTGGAAGTGACGAAATGGCTGAAGGAGGACGACGACCTCCATTCCATTCCGGTCATCGCCGTCACCGCCTTCGCCATGAAGGGCGACGAGGAACGCATTCGCCAGGGCGGTTGCGAGGCCTACATCTCCAAGCCGATCTCGGTGCCGCGTTTCATCGAGACCATCAAATCCTATCTCGGTGATGCCTGATGCCTTCAGCCGGAGCCTTGTGACATGACCGCGCGGATCCTCGTCGTCGACGACATCCCTGCCAATGTCAAACTTCTCGAGGTTCGGCTGCTGGCCGAATATTTCGAGGTGTTGACGGCCTCCAACGGGCCGGACGCGATCGAGACCTGCGAAAACGGCAAGGTCGATGTCGTGCTGCTCGACGTGATGATGCCCGGCATGGACGGGTTCGAGGTCTGCAAGCGGCTGAAAAGCGATCCGGCGACCGCGCATATACCGGTGGTCATGGTGACCGCGCTGGGCCATGTTGCCGATCGGGTGCGCGGCCTCGAGGCAGGCGCCGACGACTTTCTCACCAAGCCGGTCAACGATCTGCAACTGATGACGCGGGTGAAGAGCCTGGTCAGGCTGAAGTCGCTGACCGACGAGCTGCGGCTGCGCGCATCGACCACCCGCAACATCGGCATCGAGGCGCTGTTGAGCCGCAGCTTCGCGTCGGAGGACGCCACGCCGAAGGTGCTGTTGATCGACGAGCGCAAATCGTCGGTTGAGCGCATCCAGAATATGCTGCGCGGCAGCGCCGAGCTCGACATTGCCACCGATCCGCATGCCGGCTTCTTCCAGGCCGCCGAGGCGCCCTATGAGTGCGTGCTGATCTCGACCGGTTTTACCGATTTCGATCCGCTGCGGTTGTGTTCGCAATTGCGTTCGCTCGACCGCACCCGCTTCCTGCCGATCATCCTGATTGCAGACGAAGGCGAGGAGGGCCGCATCATCAGAGGCCTCGAACTCGGCATCAACGACTATCTGATGCGGCCGATCGACCAGCAGGAGCTGACGGCGCGGCTGCGTACCCAGGTGCGGCGCAAGCGCTATAACGATCAGCTGCGCGCCAGCGTCGCCCAGACCATCGAGATGGCGGTGACCGACGCATTGACCGGACTGCACAACCGCCGCTACCTCGACAGTCATCTGCAGACGCTGTTCGACCGCGCCGTGGCGCGGCGGCGGCCTCTGTCGGTGATGATCACCGATCTCGACCGCTTCAAGACCGTCAATGACTCGCATGGCCATGATGGCGGCGACGATGTGCTGCGCGAGTTCGCAAGGCGGCTGCGCAAGAACGTCAGGGGCATCGACCTTGCCTGCCGCTTCGGCGGCGAGGAATTCGTCGTTGTGATGCCGGACACGGACGGCGCGGTGGCGGAGAAGGTTGCCGAGCGCATTCGCGCCGAAATCGCCCAGCTGCCGTTTGCCATCGGCCCTGAAGGCAAGGCGATCGAAGTCACGGTCAGCGTCGGCGTGTCATCGGTTCTGAAGGGCGCGGACACGGTCGCGGCTTTGATGAAACGTGCCGACGTGGCGCTCTACGAAGCCAAAAGTGGCGGCCGCAACCGGGTCGTCGCCAAGGCAGCGTAGGCTAGAACACCGATTATGCAGTCAATCGGACAGGGTTAGGAATTTACCTTAATCCAAGCGATTCGGCAGGCTTGGTTAAGAAACTATTGATTTTCAAACATTGTTGCGCAAATGTGCGGTGCAAGAACAAGGGCGATGCGGGCACGAGGGTAGACAGCCGCATCGCTTCGCCGAATACCCCATGATGCTCAGGTCCGCCGCATCTCCTGGGTCCGTGGGGTCGGCCGGCCGGCGCTGGCACATAGTGGCCTCCTCGTACCGCTGCCATACGCCGACCGGCCCCCTTTTTTGCCAAAAAATGAGATGAGCACTTCGCGCCAAACAGCGGAGGGTTCTGGCTTTTCGGGGCCTTGAATCAAAAACGCCGCCCGAAGGGGCGGCGCTTTTGACAGAGCGTATGAAAACCAGATTACTTGATCTTGGTTTCCTTGAACTCGACATGCTTCTTGGCGACCGGGTCGTATTTGCGGAACGACAGCTTGTCGGTCTTGGTACGGCTGTTCTTGCTGGTCACGTAGAAGAAACCGGTGTCGGCGGTCGACAGAAGCTTGATCTTGATGTTTGCGGCTTTGGCCATTGTATCAGTCCGTTATGTTCGTGGGGTTTTGGCCGCTGGAGCGGGGGAAAACACCCGGACGCGGGAAACTTGGCGCGACACATAAAGAACGTGCCCGGAAAGTCAAGCCCGACGCCTTGCCTGTGTCGTAAGCACATGAGTTGTCCGGATTAGGAGCACATGAGTTGTCCGGTTTTATCATCGGCCCGATGGAGGCTGAGGATGAGACGGACAGCATGGCTATAGGCCGGCGAATGCCGGGACGCTGCGAAGCGGCGGGGTTCGGCAGGGTGGATTGGTCACCCCGACCAACTCTTCGCAGGCTCAGGGCGTTCGAATCTCGAAAACCAAGCAATTGGCTTTTCGTCCGCTTCGGACCGCTTCTCACCTCACAACGGAGAAGGTAAAGCCGCTGCTTCCCCTCAGCGGGGCCGGATTTCTAGGCTTCTTCCTTAACTGGAAGCGCTTTCTTCCAGTCCCCAGTGGTGTTCCACCAGCGATTCGGATTGGCGCGGTCGTCCAGGCCCTTGGAGCGGCTGGCGAGGATCGGCTGGATGCGGATCACCGGCTCCTGGTAGGAATGCGCCTGGAAAATCGCCTCGACGACGCGGGCGGCGAGCGACTGGTCGTCGGGCAACTCGAACGAGACCTCGACGGTGCCGGGGCGGCGGCGCAGTTCGGTTTCGACGCTGGCGGCTGCACCTTCCAGCGGTCGGTAGCGTTCGATGCCGTGCGCCGTTTGATAGGCGTTGCGGTCGTATTTGCCCATTGCCAGCGGCGCGATCGCGACCACGGCGTCCATGATGCGGTCGACATCGGCTGCCGGGGCCTGGAAGCTGACAAGCAGCAGAAGCGTCATGCGCAGAGATGTGGTTTCAAAGCCGCTGTCGATCATCGCCGTATCCTCAAACTCGGGTTTTTTGGGACACCCTTTTAGCTGAGGTCTCCTGACACGGTTCTGTCAGCAGCGGCGACATCCCGTCAGGATTGCGCAGGCTGGCGACGGACAGGCTACCAGATCTTGCGGACCAGCCTGGCGCTGACCAAGGCGATATAGGCGGCAAAGAACAGGCCGAGCGACCAGCCGAAGCCGGAGGGCCCGAAGGCATCCATGCCGATGCCGATCGCCTGCGGGCCAAGCACCATGCCGACGCCGTAGCAGAGCACGAAGGCGGCGTTGGCCGAGGCCAGTTCATGGCCGGAGAGCTGCGAGCCCAGATGGGCAAGGCCGATCGTGTACATGGCGGCCACCACGCCGCCCCAGACAAACAGAAGCGCCGCCATCAGGTGCCAATTGCCGGCGAAGAACGGCATGAAGATGGTGCCGGCAAGTCCGACCGTGGCACAGGCCAAAAGCAGATAGCGGCGGTCTGAGACGCGGTCGCTGATCATGCCGATAGGGATCTGCAACAGCACGTTGCCGAGGCCGATCATGGTGAGCAGGAGGGCTGCATCCGCCTCGGAATAGCCGATGCGGTTCCCATAGACGGGGAACAGCGCAAAGCCGCCGGTCTCGACGGCGCCGAACACCAGCACGGCGGCGGTCGCTGTCGGCACCAGCCAGATGTAGCGCAGGAAGTTGCTGGTTTCGCCGTCAACCACGATTGTGGGACTTTCATTCCGTGCGGCCAGCACCGGGATTGCGGCCAGCGCGACCAGGACGATGATGACGCCAAACGGCAAGAAGCCGGTGCTGCCGATATGGGCGAAGATCCATGGCCCGGCGGCGAAGCCGAGCGACAGCACTGTGGCGTAGATGCCGAGCACCAGGCCGCGCCGGCGCGGCGGCGCCGAGGTGCTGATCCAGAATTCCGACAGGATGAACAGCACCGTCAGCGCGATGTGCAGCACGACGCGTAGTGGGAACCACATCCAGAAGTCCGGCGCGAAGTGGAAGCCGACAAAGGCGAGCGCGCCGGCGGCGATCATGGCGATCATCGTCCAGGCGACGCCGAAGCGCATCGCCAGCGGCGTGGCCAGCGGGGCGCCGGCGATCGAGGCAAGGCCGGCGACCGCGGTGTTGAGGCCGATCATCGATGCCGAGTGGCCGCGGCTCTCGAGAATAACGCTGAGCAGCGGCATGCCGAGGCCTATGGCGATGCCGACGACGCTGATCGACGAGATCGCGGCGATCATCGGTAGCCAATGTACGCGCTCGTCGCCCTCTTGCTGGGTATCGACCGTCATGTGATGCCTGAATACTCTGTCTGTTTGATATTGCGTAATTCCGGACGGAAAACCGCGTCACACTTTTCCTGGAATTGCTCTAAAGAATTTCGCGAACGAAGCGGTTGCGGATAAGCCGGTAGAACGGCACGGACCCACCGGGTCGCAGGCGCGGATCGCCGGCAAGCCGCGTCTCCAGCTCCTGCAAGATCGTTCGGGTGATGTCGGGGATATCGGCCTCTCTGGCCTTGGCAAGCGGCAGCCAGACCAGTTCTTCCAGCTCATTGGTCGGGCCGCCACCCGGCAGTTCCACGGCGACATCGCTGCGCCAGGCGCTGAAGAAGCGGGTGTCGAAACGACGCACGCGATTGGGCGGGGTGATGGCGCGGGCGATGAAGCGCAGCGGCGCCAGCGAAGGCTGGACGCCGTGCTCGACAAAGCCCTGCCAGTCGCGCTTGTCGGTTGCGAACGAGCCTTTGCGGCCGATGAGCAGGCCGGCTTCCTCATAAGTCTCGCGGATGGCCGAGAGCGCGATGGCACGGGCCCGCGACGGGCTGATGCGGCCGACGCCGGCGGTCAGCCTGGCTTCTTCCTCCGGGAGCAATGGGGTGGCAACGGCTATGCGGCTGTCGGCCGAATCGGTGCGGCCGCCGGGAAAGACGAACTTGCCGGGCATGAAGGCGTGGCCTGCATGGCGCCGGCCCATCAGCACCAGAATCTCGTCGCCCTCGCGGTCGAGCAGGATCAGGGTGGCGGCATCGCGCGGGCGTATGGGCAGGCCGCTGTGGGCGGCTGCGCCACGGTCCATCCTGCTGACTTCCGCCTTGGTCATACCTTCCATGCGCAGGACCTAGCGGAAACTTCTGGCAAACGAAAGTGGCCTTTCACGGTCGGCATGTTGCGCCAAGCGACATTGCCCTGACGCAAACTAGGTTCCGGGATGCGGCTCGGTGCCGTCTTTTTCGCCGCCGAAGCCGTGCATATAGAGCGCCCATTGCAGTCCGATGACGGCGCCCTTGACCGGTTGCAGCAGAGCGACCGACAGCACGATGGTCAACGGCACCCAAATGGCGATGTGCTGCCACATGGAGAGCGTCGAGGTCGCCTCAACGCCCATGAAGGCGCCGAGAACGATGTGGCCGACAATGACGATGACGAGATAAGCGGGCAGGTCGTCGGCGCGGTGGTGGTGGAACTCCTCACCGCACACGGCGCATTTGTCGACACTTTTGGTGAAGCCGGCGAACAACCTGCCTTCGCCGCAATGCGGGCAGCGGCCAAGGGCGCCGCGCTTCATCGCCGTCCACAGCGGGCGGGCGACTCGGCCCGAATGATGTTCGCCGCCGAAAACCTGCTTCTGGATTCCCATTTCGCTTGCCATTATCGTCTCCTGCCGCGCGACCCCGGGCGCGATTGCGACGCGCGGGCGCGGCCTTTTGCCTTGTGAAACGACCGTTTGGAGCCGGGCAGGGGCTTCGGGTCGGTCAGCATCTCGAAACGCATCGCGCCGGCCATAGGCGCCACCTCGATCAGGCGAACCTCGACGCGGTCGGCAAGCTGATAGCCCTTGCCGGTGCGTTCTCCGAACAGCGATCGCGCGGTTTCGTCATATATATAGTAATCGCCATCCAGACTTGACACCGGGATGAAGCCATCTGCGCCAAACTGCGGCAATTGGACAAATAGTCCCGATTTGGTGACGCCCGAAATGCGGGCGTCGAACCGGTCGTCGATGCGCTCGGCGAGGTAGGCAGCGATCAGCCGGTCGACGGTGTCGCGCTCGGCCGCCATGGCGCGGCGCTCGGTGCCGGAGATCAGCACCGCGACGTCTTCCAGCCGCGTCTCTTCGTCCTGCGTCAGCCCGCCAGGGCCGAGCCCAAGTGCGGCAATCAGCCCGCGATGCACGATCAGATCGGCATAGCGGCGGATCGGCGAGGTGAAATGCGCGTAGCGCTTCAGGTTGAGGCCGAAATGGCCGATGTTCTTGGGCGAATATTCGGCCTGACTCTGCGAGCGCAGCACCACTTCGTTGACCAGCCCCTCATTGTCGGCGCCACGCACGCGCTCGAGAATGCCGTTGAACTGGGCGGGCCGCATCTGCGCGCCACGCGCCAGCGACAGGCCGAGCGTCTGCAGGAACTCGCGCAGCGATTCCTGCTTGGCCAGCGACGGCGCATCGTGGACGCGGTAGACCAGCGCCTGCTTCTTCGCTTCCAGCGTTTCGGCGGCGGCGACATTGGCCTGGATCATGAATTCTTCGATCAGCTTGTGGGCGTCGAGCCGCTCCGGGACGACGACGCGGTCGACGGTGCCGTCCGGCTTGAGCAGGATCTTGTGCTCGGGCAGAGCAAGCTCGAGTGTCTGGCGGCCATCGCGGCCGCGCTTTAGGATGGCGTAGGCGTCACACAGCGGCTTCAGCACCGTATCGAGGATCGGGCCGGTCTTGTCGTCAGGAAGGCCGTCTATCGCGGCCTGGGCCTGCGGATAGGCGAGCTTTGCCGCCGATTTCATCATGACGCGGTGGAAGGTGTGACGCAGCTTGCGGCCATCGGCGGCAAAAATCATGCGCACGGCAAGCGCGGGACGGTCCTGGCCTTCGCGCAGCGAGCACAGGTCGTTGGAGATGCGCTCTGGCAGCATCGGCACGACGCGGTCGGGGAAATAGACAGAATTGCCGCGTTTCAGCGCCTCGCGATCGAGTGCGGTGCCATAGCGGACATAGGCTGCAACATCGGCGATCGCCACCGTGGCGATCACGCCGCCGGGGTTCTTCTCGTCGAGGTCGGGCGTGGCGAAGACGGCGTCGTCATGGTCCTTGGCGTCGGCCGGGTCGATGGTCACCAGCGGCAGGTCGCGCCAGTCCTCGCGGTGAGCAAGCGTCGCCGGTTTTACCGCCTCGGATTCGGCGATGACGTCGGCCGGGAAGATATGCGGAATGTCGTGCGCGTGGATGGCGATCATCGAGACCGCCTTTTCGCTGGTCAGCGAGCCCAGCACCGCCACCACTTTTGCGCGCGGCAAACCATACCGGGAGGCCCGCGCGGGCTCGACCTCGACAAGGTCGCCGTTCCTGGCGCCGTTCTGGAATTCCTTGTCGACGATCAGTTCGGGCTGGCGACGTTCCACCGGCTCGATGCGGAAGGTGCCGTCCTGAAGGATACGAAAGACGCCCAGCACGGCATCTGTCCGCTTCTCGAAAATCTTCATTACGCGGCCCGTATAGGCGGGCCCGGTCGCATCGTCGGTCGGGAAGGTCTTGGCCAGCACACGGTCGCCGATGCCCGGCTGCGGGCCATTGCCGCCGCGCGAGACGCGGATCGAGACGACGGGCGGTTCGCCGGTGCCTACGGGCTCGGCAGGATGCGCCAGCAGGATGCCGTCGCCATCGCGGCCAAAAATGTCGAGTACGGCGACATGCGACAAGGCGCCGACACGGGCCAGCCGTTTGCGCTCCTTGGTCAGGATGCCTTCGTCCTGCAGGTCGCGCAGAATGTCCTTCAGCCAGATGCGGTCGTCGCCGCGCAAGGCAAACGCCTTGGCGATGTCGCGTTTTCCCGCGCGGTCGGGGTTCTCGGCGATGTAGCGCAGGATTTCGTCACGCGAGGGCCTGTAGTCGTCCTTGACCTTGGCCCTCGTGTCGGCGGTGCGCGGATCGCCGTGGCTTCTACCGGTGATCCTGCGCGCCACGCTGCTATCCCTTTTTCTTCGCCGCCGGCTTCTTGGTCGCCGACTTCTTGGCTGTGGTTTTCTTGCCAGTGGTTGTTTTGGCAGTGGTTTTCTTGGCTGTGGGGGCCTTGGCGGCTGCCGCCTTGCGGAACGGCTTCTTGCCGCCGCCCTTGGCTTCCTTCTCGGCGATCAGCGCCAGCGCGTCCTCGACGGTCACCGACTGCGGATCCTTGCCCTTGGGCAGTGTCGCGTTGACCTTGCCGTAGTTGACATAGGGCCCATATTTGCCATCGCGCACGACGATCTTGCCCCCGCCATCGGGATGGTCGCCGAGTTCCTTCAGCGCCGCCGCAGTGCCGCCATTGCGGCCGCCCTTGCCCTTCAGCTGCTTCTCGGCGATCACGGTGACAGCGTGGTTGAGGCCGATCGAGAACACATCCTCGATGCTGTCGACATTGGCGTAGGTGCCATCGTGCAAAACGAACGGACCATAGCGGCCAAGCCCGGCGGAGATCATCTTGCCGGACTCGGGATGCTTGCCGATGTCGCGCGGCAGCGACAGCAGCGCCAGGGCCTTCTCATGGTCGATGGAATCAGGCGTCCAGCCCTTGGGCAGGCTGGAGCGCTTGGCTTCCTTGCCGTCGCCGCGCTGGATATAAGGACCGAAGCGGCCTGAGCGCAGCGTGATTTCCTCTGCCGTGTAGGGGTCCTTGCCGAGCACCTTGGTGCCGTCCTCGCCGCCGCCATTCTCGCCATTCGGGTTGGCGGCGTCGCCGAGCTGGCGGGTAAAGGAACATTCCGGATAGTTGGAGCAGCCGACGAAGGCGCCGAACTTGCCGAGTTTCAGCGACAGATTGCCGGAGCCGCATTTCGGGCAGATGCGGGGATTCGAGCCATCCTCCCGCGCGGGGAACACCAGCGGCGCCAGTTCCTCGTTCAGCGCATCGAGCACGTCGGTGACGCGCAGTTCCTTGATGTCGGCGACCGCGCCGGAAAAGTCTTTCCAGAAGTCGCGCAGCACGTCCTTCCAGGCGAGCTTGCCGTCGGAAATCTCGTCAAGCTTTTCCTCGAGTGAGGCCGTGAAGTCATATTCGACATAACGCTCGAAGAAGCTTTCGAGGAAAGCCGACAGCAGCCGGCCCTTGGCCTGCGGCACCAGCCGGCGCTTGTCGATGCTGACGTAGTCACGGTCTTCCAACGTCTTCAGGATCGCGGTGTAGGTCGACGGACGGCCGATGCCGAGCTCTTCCAGCTTCTTGATCAGCGACGCCTCGGAATAGCGCGGCGGCGGCTCGGTGGTGTGCTGGGTGGCATTGATCGCCTGACGGGCCAGCTGCTCGCCGGCACGGATCTCGGGCAGACGACGGTTTTCCTCGTCTTCGGCGTCGTCGTCCTTCTGGTCGGTGTAGGCGGCGATGAAGCCGTCGAAGCGAACGACGGAACCGACGGCGCGAAGCTCCGCGGTGCGAGCGCCATTGACCGCCTCGATTTCGACCGTGGTACGCTCGATCTCGGCCGACTGCATCTGGCTGGCGATGGCGCGCTTCCAGATCAATTCGTAAAGCCGCAGCTGGTCGGAATCGAGATACTGCCTGACCGAAGCCGGCGTGCGCATGAAATCGGTCGGGCGGACCGCCTCGTGCGCTTCCTGGGCATTCTTGGCCTTGGCTGTGTACTGGCGCGGCTTTTCCGGGAGGTATCTTGGGCCGAATTCCTTGGCGATGGTGTCGCGGGCGGCGTCAATCGCCTCCGGCGCCATCTGCACGCCGTCGGTTCGCATATAGGTGATCAGGCCGGTGGTCTCGCCGCCGATCTCCATGCCTTCATAGAGGCGCTGCGCCACCTGCATGGTGCGCGTCGCCGAAAAGCCGAGGCCCGACGATGCCGCCTGCTGCAGCGTCGAAGTGGTGAAGGGCGGGCCAGGATTGCGCCGCGTCGGCTTGGCTTCCACCGACAGAGCCTTGAAGGTCGCGCCTTCGAGCATGCCCTTGATATCGTCGGCCTGCGCCTTGCTGGCGATGTCGAGCTTCTGCAGCTTCTTGCGCTCGAACGCGGTCAGCCGCGCCTCGAAGCTGTCGTTACGTGGCGTGCCGAGGAGGGCAGCGATCTGCCAGTATTCCTCGCGGACGAAACGTTCGATTTCGGATTCGCGGTCGCAGACCAGGCGCAGCGCCACCGACTGGACGCGGCCGGCGGAACGGGCGCCCGGCAATTTGCGCCACAGCACCGGCGACAGCGTGAAGCCGACGAGATAATCGAGTGCGCGGCGAGCCAGATAGGCATCGACCAATGGCGCATCGATCTGGCGCGGATTGGCCATCGCTTCCAGCACCGACGACTTGGTGATGGCATTGAAGACGACGCGGCTGACCGGCTTGTCCTTCAACACGCGCTTCTGCTTGAGCACCTCCAGCACGTGCCAGGAAATGGCTTCGCCCTCGCGATCCGGATCGGTGGCGAGGATCAGGCCATCGGCATCCTTGACCGCGTTGGCGATGTCGGTGAGACGCTTTCCGGACGCGGTGTCGACCGCCCAGGACATGGCGAAATCCTCGTCGGGACGCACCGAACCATCCTTGGCCGGCAGATCGCGGACATGGCCGAACGAGGCCAGAACCTTGAAGTTCTTGCCGAGATACTTGTTGATTGTCTTTGCCTTGGCCGGCGATTCGACGACGACGACGTCCATGAGGTCTCATATCAGCTGTGGGGCGGCAGAAGAATTCCGCTGCGTGACGCATTCAATTGGTCGCTCACATGGCCGCGCTTTTGCGATCGGTCAAGGGCAAGCGGCCAAAATGCGGAGGCGTGTGCCGCAATACACTCTTAGAGTGTATGGAGAAGATCACAAAATTTTTGTCTGGGACGGTTCGTGTTTCGAGCCACCGGGAAAGGCGCCGCGACCGGTTCGTGCTGCCCGTAAATGCCGAACTGGCCGCCGGGTCGCTTGGAGCCGGCGGCCAGCCGAGTCCCGCCGATGGCGCGCGGGATAGAGGTTCGGACGATCAGTCGGCCTTGACGATGTGCCAGACTTCGCCGACGCCGTCGCCGGTGATGTCACCGGCCTTCTTGTCCTTGATGAAGGTGTAGACCGGCTTGCCGTCATAGGCCCACATCTTGGTGCCGTCAGTGCGGTCGACGATGGTCCATTCGTCGTCCGCCTTGGCGCCGTCCTCGGCCTTCAGCGGCGGCCAGTTGGTGGCGCATTTGTCATAGCAGTTGGTCTTGCCCTTCTCGTCCTTGTCATAGGTATAGAGCGTCATGCCGTTGGCATCGGTGTAGATCTTGGTGCCAGCGACTTCCGCTTCCTTCCACGCTTCGGCGGCGAAGGATGCGGCGGTGCTGAGCAGAAGGGCGGCCAGGCCGACGGTGATCGTTTTCATGGAAATCTCCCTGGTGATCCGACGAAGCGCGCAGAAATCGCGGCTTCGCTATGTGAACGTTCGGCGAGGGACATTTCTTCCCCGGCTTGGTCAACTTGGGATTGGCCGACAACAATTCGTCCGGCCGGATCGTATCTGTAGCCAAATTCCACACGATGGTGATTGGCGAACACGATTTTGCGTCGCTATATCGGCGCCAAGGAATCTGGGGTTCTGGAATGCCATTGGACATCGGCTATGTCAGCGCGGTCGGAGCGGGGGCGATCTCGTTCCTGTCGCCTTGCGTGCTGCCGCTGGTGCCGCCCTATCTCTGCTACATGGCCGGCGTGTCGGTCGACGACTTTCGCGGTGGCGGTGCCGGCGTCGCGGCCAAGGCCGGCGCCCGCGGCGCGCTCATCTATTCCTCGCTCGCCTTCGTACTCGGTTTCTCCACCGTGTTCGTGGCGCTCGGCGCCGGCGCCTCGACCATCGGCCACTGGCTGCGCGTCTGGCAGGAACCGCTGGCGATGGCTGCCGGCGTGCTGATCATCCTGATGGGGCTGAATTTCCTCGGCATCTTGCGCATCCCGCTTTTGTCGCGCGAGGCGCGCTTTCAATCGCAGGGCAAGCCTGCCAGCATGGTCGCCGCCTATGTCATGGGGCTGGCCTTCGCCTTTGGCTGGACGCCGTGCATCGGCCCGGTGCTGGGGCCGATCCTGCCCTTGGCCGGCGGCCGCGAGACGGTGGGCGAGGGCGCTCTTCTGCTTGCCGCCTATTCGCTTGGCCTCGGCATTCCGTTCCTGATTGCTGCCCTGTTCTCCGGCGCCTTCATGCGCTTCCTCGGCAGGTTCCGCGTCCATCTCGGCCGCGTCGAAAAAGCCATCGGCGCGCTGCTGGTCGTCGCCGGCGTGTTCTTCCTCACCGGCGGCGTGCAGACGGTGTCCTACTGGCTGCTGGAGAATTTTCCGGTGCTGGGCCGGCTGGGGTAGCGATCCGCTGATCGAGAGTGAACTGCCTCATCACCTCACCGGAATTTAACCCCATTGGTGCAGCATGACGCCAGATGCTACCACTCTGCGATTCCTGATCCCATTTCATACGGTTGTCCTTCCATGAGCCAGAGATCCTGCTTGTCCGTCATTCTCGCCGCCGGTGAAGGCACGCGCATGAAGAGCGCGATGCCGAAGGTGCTGCACCAGATCGCCGGACTGCCGATGGTCGCCCATGTGGTGAAAGCGGCCGAGGCCGCCGGCGCCCGCAGCCAGGCGCTGGTGATCGGCCATGGCGCCGATGATATGCGCAAGGCGGCGGCGAAATTCGCGCCCAAGGCCGAGACCTTCGTGCAGGAGAAGCGGCTCGGCACTGCACATGCCGTGCTGGCTGCGCGCGATGCGATATCAAAGGGTTATGACGATATTCTCGTGATGTTCGGCGACACGCCGCTGATCGATGCTGAAGCCCTGGTGACCGCGCGGCAAAAGCTTGCCGATGGCGCGGCCGTCGTGGTGATCGGTTTCCGTCCGCCCAGCCCGGCCGGCTATGGCCGGCTGATCGAAAAAGGTGGCAAGCTCACCGCCATCCGCGAGGAGAAGGACTGCTCCGCCGAGGAAAAGAAGATCGGCTTCTGCAATGCCGGCATGATGGCGGTGGCCGGCGCTCATGCGCTCGAACTGCTCGACAAGGTCGGCAACAAGAACGCCAAGGGCGAGTACTATCTCACCGACATCGTCGAGATCGCCAGTGCGAAAGGGCTCGATGTCGTCGCCACCGAAACGAGCTTCGAGAGCGCGCTCGGCATCAACAACAGGGCCGAGCTGGCGCAGGCGGAAGGCATCTGGCAACAGCGTCGTCGGGACGAGGCGATGCTGTCGGGCGTAACGCTGATTGCGCCGGACACCGTGTATTTCTCGCACGATACCGAAATCGGCGCCGACACCATCGTCGAGCCCAATGTCTGGTTCGGCCCGGGCGTGAAAATCGCCGGCGGCGCCAAGATCCACGCCTTCAGCCACATCGAAGGCGCGACCGTCGCTGCCAATTGCGACGTCGGTCCGTTCGCACGGCTCAGGCCAGGCGCCGATCTCCGCGAGAAAGCCAAGGTCGGCAATTTCTGCGAGGTCAAGCAGGCGGTCATCGAGGAGCGCGCCAAGGTCAATCATCTGACTTATATCGGCGATGCCCGTGTGGGCGCGGGGGCCAATATCGGCGCCGGCACCATTACCTGCAACTATGACGGCTACTCGAAGTTTTTCACCGACATCGGCGAGGGCGCCTTCATCGGTTCGAACTCGTCGCTGGTGGCGCCGGTTACGATCGGCAAGGGCGGCTACATCGCCTCGGGTAGCGTCATAACCGAAAGCGTGCCGGACGATGCGCTGGCCTTCGGCCGCGCCCGCCAGAAGACCATTCCCGGCAAGGGCAAGGAATTGCGCGAGCGCTTCGCGTCTGCCGCAGCGGCGAAGAAAAAGGCCGGCACCGGCCATTAACCGCCGAAGCAATTGAACAACCGAGGAATTGCGGTAACCGGATTGCAAGAGCGGTGTGTCATGGTGCATCGGGTTGAGAAGCGTTCCGTTACAGCAGACGAAACGCAAAGTGACTTTCGCGGCGGGCCGGCAATCCCTAGATAGCGCTGGTTTTCCATCGGGACTGGTTTTCCAGGTGAATCGGGGGCAGGCGCATGTGCGGTATCGTCGGAATTGTCGGCCAGAGCCAAGTCGCGCCGCTCATCGTCGATGCTTTGAAGCGGCTGGAATATCGCGGCTATGACTCGGCCGGTGTCGCCACGATCGAGCATGGCCGGCTTGGCCGCCGCCGCGCCGAAGGCAAGCTGATCAACCTCGAACGCCGGCTGAAGGACGAGCCGCTCGATGGCACGATCGGCATCGGCCACACGCGCTGGGCCACACATGGCGTGCCCAACGAGACCAACGCCCATCCGCATTTCTCCGACGGCGTCGCCATCGTTCACAACGGCATCATCGAGAATTTCGCCGAGTTGCGCGATGAGCTGATCCGCGACGGCTATTCCTTCTCGTCGCAGACCGATACCGAGGTCGTAGCGCATCTGGTGGCGCGGCAGCTTGCCAAAGGGCTGAAGCCGATCGAGGCGGCGCACCAGGCGCTGAAGCGGCTGGAAGGCGCCTTTGCTCTGGCCATCATGTTCACCGGCGACGAGGATCTCATCGTCGGCGCCCGCAATGGCCCGCCGCTGGCCGTCGGCCATGGCGATGGCGAGATGTTTCTGGGCTCCGACGCCATCGCGCTGGCGCCGTTCACCAATTCCATCACCTATCTCGAAGACGGCGACTGGGCGGTGGTGCGCCGCGATGGCGTCACCATCTTCGACATCGACGGCAAAGAGGTTGCCCGCAAGCGCCAGCAATCACTGTCGACCAGCTTCATGGTCGACAAGGGCAACCGCCGCCATTTCATGGAAAAGGAAATCCATGAACAGCCCGAAGTGATCTCGCATACGCTGGCGCACTATGTCGATTTCGTCTCTGGCGTGTCGAAGCCGCTGGAACTGCCGTTCGACTTCGCTAAGATCGGCCGGCTGGCGATCTCGGCCTGCGGCACCGCCTATCTCGCGGGGTTGATCAGCAAATACTGGTTCGAGCGCTATGCGCGGCTGCCGGTCGACATCGATGTCGCCTCGGAATTCCGCTATCGCGAAATGCCGTTATCGGCTGATGATGCTGCCTTCTTCATCTCGCAGTCCGGCGAAACCGCCGACACGCTGGCCTCGCTGCGCTATTGCCGCAAGGCGGGCATGAAGATCGGCGCCATCGTCAATGTGCGCGAATCGACCATGGCGCGCGAATCCGACGTCGTGCTGCCGACGTTGGCCGGGCCGGAGATCGGCGTCGCCTCGACCAAGGCTTTCACCTGCCAGCTTTCGGTGCTGGCCTCGCTGGCGGTGCGTGCGGGTGTGGCCCGCGGCACGATCTCGAAGGACGAGGAAAAGACGCTGGTGCGCGCTCTTTCGGAGGCGCCTCGCTACGCCAACCAGGTGCTCAAGCTCGAGGAGCAGATCGAGCGCATCGCGCGCGAAATCTCGCGCTACAAGGACGTGCTCTATCTCGGCCGCGACACCAATTTCCCGCTCGCCATGGAAGGCGCGCTGAAACTCAAGGAAATCTCCTACATCCATGCCGAGGGTTATGCCGCGGGCGAACTGAAGCATGGCCCGATCGCACTGATCGACGAAAACATGCCGGTCATCGTCATCGCGCCGCATGACCGCATCTTCGAAAAGACTGTGTCGAACATGCAGGAGGTGGCGGCGCGCGGCGGCAAGATCATCCTGATCACCGACGCCAAGGGCGCGGCTCAGGTGAGCTTGAAGACGATGGAGACGATCATCCTGCCTGACGTGCCGGAAATCATCTCGCCGATCATCTATGCGCTGCCGATCCAGATGCTGGCCTACTACGCCGCCGTGTTCATGGGGACGGACGTCGACCAGCCGCGCAATCTGGCGAAATCGGTGACCGTGGAGTAGTCGGCGCTCATCGGGGGTCTAAAAAACTTCGCAGTTCCAAAGCGCCGTCCGCTTCACTAGTGTGGCGCTGCAACCCGCATCCCCGGTGAACCATGTCCGATGCTCCCAGAACTTCCGGCATGACCCGGCTGAGGAACTATTTCCTCACAGGCTTTATCGTCTGCGCGCCGCTGGCGATCACCGCCTATATCGCCTGGTCGTTCGTCGGCTGGGTCGATTCCTGGGTGAAGCCGTACATTCCGGCGCGCTACAGCCCCGACACCTATTTGCCGTTTCCGGTGCCCGGCTTCGGCCTGATCGTGGCGCTCGTGCTGATCACGCTGATCGGCTTCATGACCGCCAACATCGTCGGTCGCGCCATCGTCAATTTCGGCGAACGGCTGCTTGGCCGTATGCCGCTGGTGCGCGGCATCTACGGTTCGCTGAAGCAGATTTTCCAGACGGTGCTGTCGAACAAGGGCGATATGTTCCGCCAGGTCGGGCTGGTCGAATATCCGCGAAAAGGCGTCTGGTCGCTGGTCTTCGTCGCCAGCGAGAAGGAAACCGAGATCAACCAGAAGCTCGACCATGCAGGCGACCCGATGATCGCCGTGTTCATGCCGTGCACGCCGAACCCTACCACCGGTTTCCTGATGTACGTGCCGAAATCCGACATCGTGCTGCTCGACATGACGATCGAGGACGGCGCCAGGCTGATCGTCTCGGCCGGGCTGGTGGCGCCCGAAGTCAAGCCGAAAATGGTGACGATGAACGGCCAGCCGATCGACGGAGATCTCGCCAACCCGCCGCTTGGCGGGCTGATCGCCGAGGGCGCTCAGCCGGCGCGCAAGAGCCGTACGGCCTCGTCGCGGCCGAACAAATAGAGCAGCAGGCGCAGCGCCTCGCCGCGCTCAGACTGTAGTTCCGGGTCGCGCGACAGGATCAGCCTTGCATCGTCGCGGGCTGCTTCGAGCAAGTCGGCGTGCACCTCGATGCGCGCCACCTGGAAGCCCGGCGTGCCGGACTGGCGGGTGCCGAGCAATTCGCCTTCGCCGCGCAGCTTCAGATCCTCTTCGGCGATCAGGAAACCGTCCTCGGTCTCGCGCATCACCGACAGCCGGCGCTTTGCCGTCTCGCCGAGCGGGTCCTTGTAAAGCAGCACGCAGGAAGAAGGCTTGTCGCCGCGCCCGACGCGGCCGCGCAGCTGGTGCAGTTGCGCCAGGCCAAAACGCTCGGCATGCTCGATGACCATGATCGTGGCGTCCGGCACGTCGACGCCGACCTCGATAACGGTGGTGGCGATCAGGATGCGGGTTTCGCCGGCCTTGAAGGCGCGCATCGCCTCGTCCTTTTCGGCACCCTTCATGCGGCCGTGGACGAGGCCGATGCGATCGCCGAACAAGGGCTGCAGCGAGGCAAAACGGTCCTCGGCCGACATCAGCTTGATCTCTTCGGATTCCTCGACCAGCGGGCAGATCCAGTAGATCTTCTGGCCGTCGGCAACCGCGTCCAGCATGCGACCGACCAACTCGTCCAGCCGTTCCAGTGGCAGCGTGACGGTGCGGATCGGCTGGCGGCCGATCGGTTTTTCCGTCAGCTTGGAGACGTCCATGTCGCCGAAGGCGGTCAGCACCAGAGTGCGCGGGATCGGCGTCGCCGTCATCACCAGCATGTCGGGGGCGTCGCCCTTGGCGGTGATGGCAAGCCGCTGGTGGACGCCGAAGCGGTGTTGCTCGTCGACCACGGCAAAGACGAGGTCGTGATAGGTCACCGTTTCCTGGAACAGCGCATGGGTGCCGACGACGATGTCGATCTCGCCGCTGGCGAGACCTGATAGCGTTTCAGTGCGTTCGCGGCCCTTTTCGCGGCCGGTCAGGATAGCGACGCGCAGGCCGGCCTGTTCGGCCAAAGGCGTGATCGTCGCCAGATGCTGGCGCGCCAGGATCTCGGTCGGCGCCATCAATGCCGCCTGGCCACCGGCCTCGACTGCGCGCCCCATGGCCAGCAGCGCCACCACCGTCTTGCCGGAGCCGACATCGCCTTGCAGCAGGCGCAGCATGCGCTCGGGGTCGGCCAGATCGGCATTGATTTCGGCAAGCGCGAATTCCTGGCTGCCGGTCAATGAATAGGGCAGGGCTGCGCGCAGTTTCTCAACGATGCGACCGTCGCCGATGAGCGGCCGGCCCGACAGGCGGCGCACTTTTGCCCGCACCAATGCCAGCGAGACCTGGCCGGCGAGAAGCTCGTCATAGGCAAGGCGGCGCCATGCCACCCCCTCGATGGCGACATCGATCGGGTCCGCGGGATAGTGGATGCGGGCGAGCGCGTCGGCGAAGGCGGGGAAAGTCTGCTTGCGCATGAAGGCGCCGTCCTGCCATTCCGACAATTCCGGCAGCCGGCCGAGCGCCTGGCCGATGGCGCGGCGCAGCACCTTGCCCGACAGGCCGGCGGTCAGCGGATAGACCGGTTCGACCAGCGGCAGTGTTTCCGCCTCGCTCACCAGGGCGATATGGTCGGGATGGACCATGGTCGGGCGGCCGTTGAACCACTCCATGCGGCCGGAGACGACGACATGCTCGCCCACCGGCATCGCCTTTTCGAGATAGGCGGCATGGGCGTGGAAGAAGATCAGGCCGATCTCGCCGGTGTCGTCATGGGCATAGACGCGGTAAGGCACCGACCGGTTGCCGCGCGGCGGCGGCTGGTGGCGGTCGATGCGCACGTCGAGCGTGACGATGGCGCCGGCCGGCGCAAGCGCGATGCCGGGACGATTGCGGCGGTCTATGACGGTGTGCGGCAGAACGAACAACAGGTCGCCGGCGCGCGCCGGCCGTTCGCCGAGATCGGCCGCCACCACCTTCTCGATCAGAGCGCCAACCTTGGGGCCGACGCCGGCAAGCGAAGTGATCGGGACGAAGAGAGGGTCGAGGAGGGAGGGGCGCATGGCTTCACTCTCCCCCCTGTGGGGAGGGTCGATCCTCGAAGCGGAGCGGGATGGGGGTAGGTGCGCGGCTAACTTTCGAGGAAGTCGGTAGGTCAGCGCCGCACCCCCACCCCGTCTCACTCGCTTCGCTTTGCGAAGCGTGCTCGCCGACCCTCCCCACAAGGGGGAGGGTGAAGTGCGGGCGGTGTCCGGCACCAGCGTTGTCAGGAGTGTTCTTCACACCAGGGATGTTTAGCCGCCCACCCGTGCGTTGCAAGGCTGACACCGCCCTCTATCCACGCTATATGCGCCGCACCAAGCAAGGATGCGGCACGATGACCGGGACGAAACGATCAAGCGAGGGGCTGGATATCAGGCGCCGCAAGCTGTTGTTCCGCTCCTGGCATCGCGGGATGCGCGAGATGGACCTTATCCTCGGTACGTTTGCCGACAACGAGATCGGCGCCTTGACCGGCGATGAAATCGACCAATATGAAAGGCTCCTCGACATCCCCGACACCGAATTCCTGCCCATGGTCACCGGCGAACGCCCGGTTCCCAGGAATATCGACTGTGCCGTCCTGCAAAAGATCCTGGCATCGCGCCGGACCATGACATTTTAAACGTGCAACCATGAGCCTCATTCCCAAAATCGGTCTGCCGAAAGGCCGTGCCGGCCAGTTCATCGTCGACGGCGTTGCCGATGGCTACGAAGCCTTTGCGCTGGTGCAGGCGATCCATGAGATTGCGCCTGACAAACCGGTGCTGTTCGTGGCGCGCGACGGCCAGCGCCTGCCGTCGATCATCGAGGCGCTGACCTTTGCCGCCCCCGGCCTGCCGGTGCTGGAGTTGCCGGCCTGGGATTGCCTGCCCTATGACCGCGTTTCGCCAGGCTCCGATGCCGCCGCCAAGCGGCTCGACGCCCTGACGGCAATGATCGCGCTGGCAAAAAAGCCGCATCGCGCGGTCATCCTGACCACTGCCAATGCGCTGCTGCAGCGCATTCCGCCGGCCGATCTGGTCGAAGCGCAGACTTTCCACGCAAAGCCCGGCAACCAAATCGACATGAACGCGCTGGTGTCCCGGCTGGAGATTTCCGGCTTCGAGCGAGTGCCGACGGTGCGCGGTATCGGCGAATTCGCCGTGCGCGGCGGCATCCTCGACCTCTACGCACCCGGCTGGACGGAAGCACTGCGGCTCGATTTCTTCGGCGACACGCTGGAATCGATCCGCGTCTTCGACGCCGCCACGCAGCGCACCACCGGCCAGCGCAAGTCGATGGCGCTGCAGGCGATGAGTGAAGTGGCGCTGACCCCCGAAACCATCAGCCGCTTCCGCCGCTCCTATATCGAAGCCTTTGGCGCGCCGCAGCGCGACGACGGCCTTTATGCGGCGGTGAGCGAAGGGCGGCGCTTTGCCGGCATGGAGCACTGGCTGCCGCTGTTCTACGAGCGGCTGGAGACAGTGTTTGATTATCTGCCGGATGCGCCTGTCATCTTCGACCATCTGGCGCACGAAGCGCTGGCTGAGCGTCACACGCTAATCCTCGACCACTACGAAGCGCGCCGCAAACAGGCCGACGCCGCGTTGAAGGACGCCGTGCCCTACAAGCCGGTGGCGCCGGACCTGCTCTATCTCTCACCGGAAAACCTCGTGGCGTCGCTCGGACCGCGCGAAGCCATCGACTTCACCGCCTTCGACGCGCCCGATGTCGGGGCCAAGAAGGTCTTCCATGGCGGCTCGCGCCATGGCCGCAGTTTTGCCGAGGAACGGGCTGACCCAAACATCAACGTCTTCGATGTCGTCGTAAAACACATCGCTGACGAGCGCGCGGCGCGCCGCCGGGTCATCGTCGCCGGCTGGACCGAAGGCTCGCTCGACCGGTTGGGCCAGATCCTGGCCGAGCACCATCTCGGCAATCTCGTGCCGGTGGCGACGCTGGCCGAGGCGGAAAAGCTCGAGCCGGGGCAGGCGGTACTCGCCGTGCTGCCGCTGGAATCCGGCTTCGAGACCGAACAGCTGGTCGTCGTCGCCGAGCAGGACATTCTGGGCGACCGGCTGATCCGCCGCTCGAAGCGCAAGAAGCGCGCGTCGGATTTCATCGCCGAGGCCTCGTCGCTGTCGGCCGGCGACATCGTCGTCCACGCCGATCACGGCATTGGCCGCTTCATCGGCCTGCGCACCATCGAGGCGGTCGGCGCGCCGCATGACTGCCTGGAAATCCACTATGCCGGCGACGACCGGCTGTTCCTGCCGGTGGAAAACATCGAGCTTCTGTCGCGCTACGGCTCTGACACAGCCGAGGCGACGCTGGACAAGCTCGGCGGCGGCGCCTGGCAGTCGCGCAAGGCGCGGCTGAAGAAGCGCCTGCTCGACATGGCCGGACAGTTGATCCGCATTGCCGCCGAGCGCCAGATGCGTACCGCGCCGCCCATGGTGCCGGCGGAAGGGCTTTACGGCGAATTCTCGGCGCGCTTTCCCTATGAGGAGACCGACGACCAGCAGGGCGCGATCGATGCCGTCGTGGACGATCTCGGCGCCGGCAAGCCGATGGACCGGCTGATCTGCGGCGATGTCGGCTTCGGCAAGACCGAAGTGGCGTTGCGCGCCGCCTTCATCGCGGCGATGGAAGGGTTCCAGGTCGCGGTCGTGGTGCCGACGACGCTGTTGTCGCGCCAGCATTTCAAGACTTTTTCGCAGCGCTTCTCCGGCCTGCCGATCCGCGTCGGCCAGGCCTCGCGGCTGGTCGGCGCCAAGGAACTGGCGGAAACCAAGAAAGCCATCGCCGAGGGGCAGGTCGACATCGTCATCGGCACCCATGCACTGCTCGGGTCGGCGATCTCGTTCAAGAATCTCGGCCTGCTGATCATCGACGAGGAGCAGCATTTTGGCGTCAAGCACAAGGAACGGCTGAAGGACCTCAAGACCGACGTCCACGTGCTGACGCTGTCGGCGACGCCGATCCCGCGCACGCTGCAGCTTGCCTTGACCGGCGTGCGCGAACTGTCGCTGATCGCCACGCCGCCGGTCGACCGCATGGCGGTGCGCACCTTCATCTCGCCTTTCGACCCGCTGGTCATCCGCGAGACGCTGCTGCGCGAACGCTACCGCGGCGGCCATTCCTTCTATGTCGTTCCGCGCATCAGCGATCTCGCCGAAATCCATGATTTCCTGCGCGAATCCGTCCCCGAGCTGAAGGTGGCGGTGGCCCATGGCCAGATGCCGCCGGGCGAACTCGACGACATCATGAACGCCTTCTATGACGGCCAGTACGACGTGCTGTTGTCGACCACCATCGTCGAATCCGGGCTCGACATTCCGACCGCCAACACGCTGATCATCCATCGCGCCGATATGTTCGGCCTGTCGCAGCTCTACCAGCTGCGCGGCCGCGTCGGCCGTTCCAAGGTGCGGGCATATGCGTTGTTCACGCTGCCGGCCAATCGCAAGCTCACCGACACCGCCGAGCGCCGGCTGAAGGTGCTGCAATCGCTGGACACGCTTGGCGCCGGCTTCCAGCTCGCCAGCCACGACCTCGACATCAGGGGCGCCGGCAATCTACTCGGCGAAGAACAATCCGGACACATCAAGGAGGTCGGCTTTGAGCTCTACCAGCAGATGCTGGAGGAGGCGGTGGCCGAGGTGAAGGATTCCGGTGAGGTGCAGGATGGCGGCTGGTCGCCGCAGATCGCGGTGGGCACGGCGGTCATGATCCCGGAAAGCTATGTGCCGGACCTGCAGCTCAGGCTGGCGCTCTACCGCCGCCTTGGCGATCTCGAAAGCACCGAGGAGATCGATGCTTTCGGCGCCGAGCTGATCGACCGCTTCGGCCCGCTGCCGGAGGAAGTGAAGCATCTGCTCAAGATCGTCTTCATCAAGGCACTCTGCCGGAGGGCCAATGTCGAAAAGCTCGATGCCGGCCCCAAGGGCGTCGTCATCCACTTCCGCAAGCGCGAGTTTTCGAACCCGGTCGGGCTGGTCAAGTACATCGGCGAACAGGGCTCGCTGGCCAAGATCAGGGCCGACCACAGCGTGGTCTTCATCCGCGACTGGCCGACGGCGGAAAAGCGCCTGGCGGGCTCGGCTGTCGTCATGACGCAGTTGGCGCGGCTGGTGGCCACCTAGACTTTCGGATGGAAATTCGACTGCAACTGCAGGTCGGATGCCGAGAACGTGCCGGCGCCGACGATGACGTGCCCGGCAGGCACGGTGAAGCCGCGCGCGGCGCCGGCGCCTTTCAGCAATCCGGCCCGGCGGTCGGGGTCGGACTCACGAAAACTGCCGCCCGGTTCCAGCCGGCAACTGTCGACGGTGATCGCGCCGAGAAGCTGGCTGCCCGAACCGAGCACCGTCTCACCGAACACCGCCGCGCCGTTGAGATAGCGGCCTTGATCGCCGATCACGATCGAGGCTCCCGGCCTGTTGGCCTTTGCAGTAAAACCGCCTTCGCCAAACTGGTTGCGTGAGCCGACGCGGATTGCGCCGGCGGATGCTTCGAACAGTGTGTTGGCGTGGAAAATGTTGGCGTCGCCGATCTCCAGCGCGCCACCGTCGGTGCAGAACAGGTAGACGCCGGGGAAGAAGACGTTGCCTCGCCCGATGACGGCGCCTGCGGAAATCAGCGTGGAGTAGGGGTCGTAGATCACGTTGCCGCGCTCGGACAGGCCAACAACCTCTTCGATCGTAAACAGGCCTTGCTCGCGGCGCACGCGGTCAAGGTAGGCGGACACGGACATAGGAACTCCATGGAGAATTGTTGCGCAGCGGACGATGACCGGCGCGACTACATCGGTGAGGATCGATTCTGGCACCAAGGGATATTGCACAGCCGTCGCGAAGATAAGAAGCCAAAGTGGGTCGCGGCATGGAGCTCCCCATCATTCGCCAGCGCTTGAATTCCGGTCTAGAATAGAAAATCGGCTTCGTGTATGGAGCCGCCATCCCCATATGGGGCGGGAATGGCGGGCAAAAGCCTGCTGGAAAGAGCGTTTGGGTGCAGCGATGACGAAATGGTCGCCGAATTCTTGGAGAGCAAAGCCGATCAAGCAGGTTCCTGCCTATCCGGACCTCGCCGCGCTGAAGAACACGGAAGCCCAGCTCGCCACCTTTCCGCCGCTGGTTTTTGCCGGTGAGGCGCGCAAGCTGAAGAAGCAGCTTGCGGCTGTCGCTGCCGGCGACGCATTCCTTCTGCAGGGCGGCGATTGCGCCGAGAGTTTCGCCGAACATGGCGCCGACAACATCCGCGACTTCTTCCGCGTCTTCCTGCAGATGTCGGTGGTGCTGACCTTTGCCGGCGCGCAGCCGGTGGTGAAGGTCGGCCGTGTCGCCGGCCAGTTCGCCAAGCCGCGCTCGTCCGACAATGAGACCAAGGGCGAGGTGACGCTGCCAAGCTACCGTGGCGACATCATCAACGGCATCGAGTTCGACCCCAAGTCGCGTATTCCCGACCCGGCCCGCCAGGAAATGGCCTACCGCCAGTCGGCGGCGACGCTTAACCTGCTGCGTGCCTTCGCCCAAGGCGGCTACGCCAGCCTGGAGAATGTGCATCGCTGGATGCTGGGCTTCGTCTCCGACAGCCCGCAAGGCGAGAAGTATGGCATGCTCGCCAACCGCATCACCGAGACGATGGACTTCATGAAGGCCGTCGGCATCACCTCGGAGACCAACTACGCGCTGCGCGAGACCGACTTTTACACCAGTCACGAGGCGCTGCTGCTCGGCTATGAAGAGGCGCTGACCCGCGTCGATTCGACCTCCGGCGACTGGTACGCAACGTCGGGCCACATGATCTGGATCGGCGACCGCACCCGACAGCCCGACCATGCGCATGTCGAATATTGCCGCGGCATCAAGAACCCGCTCGGCCTCAAATGCGGCCCGTCGCTGACGACTGACGGCCTGCTGGAGCTCATCGACCTGCTCAATCCGGAGAACGAGCCGGGCCGGCTGACGCTGATCGCCCGCTTCGGCTCCGACAAGGTCGCCGACCATCTGCCGAAGTTGGTGCGCGCGGTGCAGAAGGAAGGTCGCAGCGTCGTGTGGTCGTCCGACCCGATGCACGGCAATACGATCGAGGCTGCCGGCTACAAGACGCGGCCGTTCGACCGCATCCTCAAGGAAGTGCAGACCTTCTTCGAGGTGCATCGCGCCGAAGGCACGCACCCCGGCGGCATCCATGTCGAGATGACCGGCAAGAACGTCACCGAATGCACCGGCGGCGCCCGCGCCATCACCGCCGAGGAGCTGCAGGACCGCTATCACACCCATTGCGACCCGCGCCTCAACGCCGACCAGGCGATCGAGCTGGCGTTCCTGGTGTCGGATCTCTTGAAGAAGAGCCATCCGGTGCAGCACAAGCAGGTGGCTAACGGCTGAACCCGTTTTCAGAATTGAAATGATAAGCGCCAGAGAAATCCGGCGCTTTTTCGTTTGATCAACGCCCGCGTTCCCAGCGCAATCCGTTGAGCCGGGGATCATTGGCGAAGGCGGTTCTGGAAAACTCGATGCGCCTTTCCGGAAATTCGCAGATCCCCTGGACGCCGAGGGAGCCTAGCCGGATGCGCCATGTGTGCGGCTCCAGCGGCTTGGCCTTGGTAAAGCCGCGGCATGTCAGCAGCGCCACATTGACGCCCTTCGGGTCGCGCGCCGAACGGTAACGGATCGCCTCCAGCCCAGCCTCACGCGCGACATCGGCAATCGCCTGGCTGGCGGCATAGTCGGTCGGATGCGTCCAATGGGCCCGATCGCGGTCGAGCGGCGGCCGCGTCAGGTCGATGGCATTGTCGGTACGGATCGCAGCGGCGAAGGCGGTGTATTCGGCGGCGTCGCGCGGCCATGGCGTGTCGGGCGAATCGGCGAAGAACAGCAGGCGGTAGAAGGCCATTTCGGCGACCGCCGTCATGATCGTCTCCGCCGCATAGTAGACGCCCAGGGTGCGGCCGGCGCGGCGGAAGCGCGAGCCGTAGGGATAGATCGAGCCGTAGCGGAAGGGCGTCGCCAAGAGATAGTGGAGATGCCGGCATTCCATGGGGATCTGCGGCTTGGTCTCCTCGATCAGATCCTCGAGCAGCGCCTGTTCGTCCAGCGTGTCGACGATCTTCAGCGTCGAGACGCGGTGCTGCGCCTCGACCATGCGCCAGTATTTGCCGTCGAGCCGGACGGCTTCAGACGAGAGCGCGTCGGGAGTCCAGATAGGCAATGACATCGACAAGCCCGGTAATGGTGAGGATCTTTTCAAGCGGGCTGCCATCGAAAGCCGTGTTGGCGTTCTTCAGCCATGCCCGGGCTATCGTCTCGTCACCGCCGACAATGGCATCGAGCGAACGGAACAGCCGCACGAACAGCACCGCGAGTTCGAACGGCTTGGTGCCGCGCTCCAGCAGGAATTCCTGCCTGCGCATGCGTGAAACCGTGGCTTCCGAGACGCCGATGATCGACGCAAGCACCCTGGCGGTTATATCCAAGAGTTCGGCGGCGCGCAGCGTGGCCTTGGTCAGAACCGCGTTTTCGGCCGCCGTCGCGGTGAGATCAGGGGCGGCATTGGGTTGTGTAACAGACATGGCCTCTCTCTTTCCATGGAAAATATAGTCCACTGAAATTCATATGGAAAGAGGCGGGATCCGATAAATTTGCCTGTGCCCGGGAATTGGCTGCACGCCGAAGCGTCAGTCTTTCTTGTATAGCAGCCAGTTCTTGCCGGTGCGGCCGGCCATTGTCGAGTGCCGGGTGACGCGGTTGCGCCCGCCAACCTTGGAGCGGTAGAGCGCCCGGTCCGCCTTGGTGTAAAGATCCTCCGGGCTTTCCGCTTCGGAAGCCATGCAGATGCCCATGGAAACGGTCACCGTGCCGTAATTGGCGCCGGTCTGGCTGCTGGTGAACGGCGTCTGTTCGATCAGCACGCGGATGCGTTCGGCGATCTCGTAAGTGGTATCCTCGCTGGCGCCCTCGACGATCAGCGCGAATTCCTCGCCGCCGGTGCGGGCAACGAACATGTCTTCACGGATGCTGGTCTGGAAGATTTCAGCGACGATCTGGATGATCTTGTCGCCGACCGGGTGGCCGTAGCGATCGTTGACACCCTTGAAATGGTCGATGTCGGCAAGGATCAGGGCGTTGAACAGGATCCCCTTGTTGGAGGTGTAAATCGCCGTGATTTGCTTGTCGAAGGCGCGGCGGTTCCAGATATGGGTCAAGGGGTCGGTGTCGGCGAGCCGCTTGTACTCCTCAAGCTTCGACTTGACGCTCTCCAGTTCCGCCGTCTTGTCGCTCAGCGTGGTTGCAACCTGCTTGCCGTGGTCGAGGGTCGAGTTGGTGGCCGCCGCCATGGCGCTGGCGACCTTCTGCAGCAGATCCTGCGAAAGCAGGCTGCGGTTGGCGAGGCCACTCGATGTCTCATCGAGGATCTTGCCGTATTTCTCGATATGGCTACGTTCGCTGCGCAGCAGCAAGGCGATGTCCTCGAGTTCCCTGGCCAGCACGTCGCGCGCCTGCTCGACAATGCCGGGACCGTGATGCTGTGCAAAGAAAGCGCGGCCGATGCGGTCGAGATCGTCCTGCGTCGGCTGGTTGCCGAGCGCGACGACGGCCAGGCCGAGTTCGCGGTTGGTGCCTTTCAGTGCTTCGTAGAAGATTTCGTAATTGCGCGGCAGGCCAAGCACACCGAGCTGACGCATGGTCGCCACAACGGCTGTTGCAATGTCGCTGTTTCGGTCGGTCTGGACGGCTGCCGGCTGCATGTTCTGTTCACTCTGCCTCTGGGAACCATCGCAGACCGTGCGAGATGCCGCCGACCGGAGAGTGCCAGCCGTATTTCGGATCATCCTGCGAAAGACACGTCCCCAATCGCGACATTCGCTTGGCAACGACCATAGATGCGCCGGCGCTAAAGTTTCCTTAATGTGCCGCCAGGTAACGCGTCCGTTCTACCGCAGGCTGCAGAAATGGTTTGCAAAGATCCTGAGGTCAGGTCCGAACACGCCCACCCCATGTCGCATTTGCCGGTGCCCGGCTGCGGCAAAACTGAAATCCTCTCGGCCAGCGGCGAAGCCGTGAACGATGGCTGGTGGAGGCAGGGATGAGCAACAACCACAGCGGATCTTGCCTGTGTGGAGCCGTGCGTTTCCAGACGCGAGGGCCGTTGCGCGGAGTCATTTATTGCCACTGTTCGCAGTGCCGCAAGCAGAGCGGGCATTTTTACGCCGCGACCAACGTCGCCGACGGCGACATCACGATAACCGGCGCCGACAACATCAGCTGGTACGAATCGTCTTCCTTTGCCAAGCGCGGCTTTTGCAAGATCTGCGGCTCGGTGCTGTTCTGGAAGCCGGGTCAGGATGCCTATGTCTCGGTTCTGGCCGGATCGTTCGACAACCCGACCGGGCTCGAAGGCCAATGCCACATCTTTGTCGGCGACAAGGGCGATTACTATACGATCGACGATGGACTGCCGCAGTTCGAGAAGTCGACGCCGCCGATCAAGGTTGCGGAGGAGTGATTTTGCGGCGGCTGCCTTATTCCCTTGATCCAGCCATTGCGATATCCCCTGCCGGTGATTCGAAGGGGATGCGGCATGCAGCGGCTGATCGGTGCTTACTTCAATTCTGTGCGAGCCTTTCGCAAGCTCGCCGCCAGCGAAAGGGCATTTCAGCAGGAACTGATGCTGCTGGTGCTGGCGCTGCCGCTCGGCTGGTTCGTCTCGGTCTCGTGGCGCGGCTACGCGCTGTTGATCGGCGCGGTGCTGCTGCTCATCATGGTCGAAGTGCTGAACACCGGCATCGAGGCAGCCTGCGATGCCTTCAGTCGCGAGTTCAACGTCGACATCCAGCTCGCCAAGGACTGCGGCTCGCTGGCGGTGCTGATTTCGGTTATTATCGTCGCCGGCGTCTGGGGAATCGCCCTCATCGAGCGCATCACGGGACTACCGATCTGATCTGAACGCTCCCATATGTTAGTCACCAAAGGAGACTGACGTCGTGGAAGCCAATTTTCTGCTGCTTGAAAGAGCCGGCCTGCCGGAAGACCTGCGCTGGCTGGCGGAAAAATATCCGCGCGAGACATGGCAGGGCCACGCCAACATCCACGGCATGGCAAACATGTGGCTGCAGCGGCACGACATGTTCCGAGAGCTGGGCGGCATGCTCACCAACGGCATTGGCGACTATCGCGAAGGCAGGCTGACGGCGCCGGATTTCGCGCGCTGGTTCGCGCCGCGGCTGAACCACTTTCTCGGCAATCTCGACGGCCACCACAATGTCGAGGACTACCAATATTTCCCGGCTTTCGCCAAGGCGGAGCCGCGCCTGAAGCGCGGCTTCGAAATCCTCGATGCCGACCATCACACCATTCATGAGGGGCTGGAGCGCAACGCCGAGACGGCGAACGCCTTCATCCGCACGCTCGAGGAGAGCGAGGACAGGCAGCGCTTCGCCGCCGACGCCTATGCGGACGAGAACAGCCGGCTGGTCGCCATGCTGAAGCGGCATCTGGCCGACGAGGAAGATCTCATCATCCCGCTGATCCTCGATCGCGGCGACCGGGCTCTGGTCGAGGACGACGACCGAACCTTACGATGTCGTTTCGCTGTCGCGGGCGTCCTTGGCGCGCTCCTTGCCGACGACGGTGCGGGCGATGAGCCAGGCAAGGATGGCGACACCCAGACCTATGGCAAGCGCGATCAGCAGCCGTTCGTGAGCCTTGCCTATCATCTGCTCGGCGCCGAGACCGAAGACGTAGCCGATGCCGCAGAACAAAGCCGCCCAGACCAGCGACGACACCGCGTTGAGGATAACGAAGCGCGCTACCGAAATGCTGGCGAAACCGGCCGCGATGCCGCCGACCAGGCGCAGGCCATAGATGTAGCGGTTGGACAGGACGAATATGTTGGGATGGGACGAGACGAGACGGTAGGCGTGGTTGAAGCCGGGCCTCGCCTTCAGTTTCAGCACCCTGGGATGGTCGGCAAAGCTGCGGCCGAGAATGAAGAAAAACGTGTCGCCGACGAAGGCGCCAATGGCGGCCGCGAGGAAAGCCTTCCAGAGGATGAAGACATGCTGATGGGCGAAGAAGCCGCCGAGGATGGCCGCACTTTCGCCTTCGGCGACACAGCCCAGGAAAACCGCGATCAACCCATATTGCTCGATGAGGTGATGGACGATCCCGGTCATTGAGAGGTTTGCCGGCCCGACAGTTTTTCGTCTATGCGGTTCACCTGTTCGGCCAGGCGCGCCATGTCCTCGCGCACGCCGATGATCTGGCTGTGGCGCAGTTCGTCCAGCTTTTCATGCAGAGCCATGATCTCGATCTCGGCCTTGAGGTTGACCTCATAGTCATGCGCGGCGTCGATGCGGTCGCGCGCGGCCTGGCGGTTCTGCGACATCATGATCACCGGCGCCTGCAAGGCGGCGATCATCGACAGCACCAGGTTGAGGAAGATGAAGGGGTAGGGGTCGAACGAGTCTCGCCCGAGCAGCCACCAATTGGCGCCGATCCACAGCACCAGGAAAGCAATGAAGGACAGGATGAACGTCCACGAGCCGCCGATGCGGGCAATGGCATCGGCGATCCGGTCGCCGGCGCCCTGAAGGCCGGTGAGGCTGTCGTTGATATCCTGCGAGATGGGCTTGCGGTCGACAGTGCTCTGCAACACCCGCCGCTCGAGCTCGCTGAGGCCCTCCGGCGTTCGCTTCAGCCAGCGGTTGGCCAGTTCTGGCACGGTCTTGTGCATGGATGTCTCCATAGGAAAAGCGTCGGCTTGGCAGCCTCGTTTGCATATAGGAAGATGGCGTTTCGTCAAAAGCGCGGCGCGAGGATGCAGGATGCCCGATTTCGCGAAGATTCGCGCCCGTGCTGCAAAACGCAAAGGCGGCGACGCGGTGCTGACCTCGCTGCTCGGGCCGGCGCCTGAAAATGCCGCCGTGGCTGACATTACGGACGATCGTATCCTCTCGACAATGGCCGAGCGGGTGTTTGCCGCCGGCTTCGTCTGGCGCGTTATTGAACAGAAATGGCCCGGGTTCGAGGACGCGTTTCTCCATTTCCAGCCGAAACGGCTGTTGTTTCAACCTGATGACTTCTGGCACGACCTTACGGCTGATCAACGCATTGTGCGCAACCCGCAGAAGATCAAATCCGTCCGCGACAACGCCGCCTTCGTTGAGCGTGTGTCGAAGGAACATGGCGGTTTCGGCAAATTCCTCGCGGAGTGGCCTGACGACGACCAGGTCGGGCTGATGGCGTATCTCGGCAAGCATGGCAGCCGGCTTGGCGGCAACACCGGCCAGTATTTCCTGCGCTGGCTGCAATGGGACGCCTTCGTCATCTCGGCCGATATGGTCGCGGCTTTGCGTGACGCCGGCCTCGACATCGCCGAAAGTCCGACGTCGAAGAGGGATCTCGACAGGATTCAGGCGCAGATCAACAAATGGGCGCAGGAAACCGGCCTGCCGCGCCGGCACATCTCGCGCATTCTGGCGATGTCGATCGGAGAGAACCATTCGCCGCAATCGCTGCGCGAATATATGGGCGATGACTGATCACCGAATTGGTCCAAACGAACGCCATTGCCCGGGCAAATTTGCCGCGCTAAACCGCACAGATGACCCAGAAGACCGCACCCGATATTCTGCGCATCGCCGTTGCCCAGCTCAACCCGACGGTCGGCGATGTCGCCGGCAACCTCGCCAAGGCGCGCGAGGCCAGGGCCGATGCCGCCCGCCAGGGCGCCGACATCGTGCTCTACACCGAGCTTTTCCTTGCCGGTTACCCGCCGGAGGACCTGGTGCTGAAGCCGGCCTTCCTCAAGGTTTGCGAGAAGGCCGCTCAGGACTTCGCCGGAGATACCGCCGACGGCGGGCCGGGCGTCATCATCGGCACGCCGTTGAAGCGCAAGAGCGGCACCCACAATTCGATCATCGTCGCCGATGGCGGCAAGATCCTCGCCGAGCGCTACAAGCTCGATTTGCCAAACTATGGCGAGTTCGACGAGAAGCGCGTCTTCCAGGCCGGCCCCGAGGCTCAGGGACCCGTCAACTTCCGCGGTGTGCGCATCGGAATTCCGATCTGCGAGGACATCTGGGGCGACGTCGGGATCTGTGAAACCCTGGCCGAGAGCGGCGCGGAAATCCTGCTGGTGCCGAACGGCTCGCCCTACTACCGCGCCAAGATGGACGTGCGCCATCAGGTCGTTATCCGCCAGGTCATCGAGACCGGTTTGCCGATGATCTATGCCAATCAGATCGGCGGCCAGGATGAGCTGATCTTCGACGGCGCCTCTTTTGCCATCGGCGCCGACAAGACGCTCGCCTTCCAGATGAGCCAGTTCGAGGAAACTGTCGACGTCACCACCTGGAAGCGCAACCGCGTCGCCGCAGGCGCGCAAAACGCAGAAGAGTTCGACGGCTGGGTCTGCTCGGAAGGGCCGATGTCGAAAATCCCCGAGAGCGAGGAGGCGGACTACCGCGCCTGCATGCTCGGCCTGCGCGACTACGTCAACAAGAACGGCTTCAAGAACGTCGTGCTGGGTCTCTCCGGCGGCATCGATTCGGCGATCTGCGCCGCATTGGCCGTCGATGCGCTCGGCGAGGAGCGGCTGCGGGCGGTGATGATGCCCTACCGTTATACCTCGGAGGATTCGCTGAAGGATGCCGAGGATTGCGCCCGTGCGCTTGGCTGCCGCTATGACATCGTGCCGATCTTCGAACCGGTCGAGGGTTTCCTACACACGCTGGCGCAGCTTTTTGAAGGCACCAAGGAAGGCATCACCGAAGAGAATCTACAGAGCCGCGCGCGCGGCACGATCCTGATGGCGATCTCCAACAAGTTCGGCTCGATGGTCGTCACCACGGGCAACAAGAGCGAGATGTCGGTGGGCTACGCCACGCTTTATGGCGACATGAATGGCGGCTTCAACCCGATAAAAGACCTCTACAAGATGCAGGTCTATGCGCTGTCGCGCTGGCGCAACAGCCATGTGCCGCCGGGCGCGCTCGGTCCCTCAGGCGAGGTGATCCCCAGGAATATCATCGACAAGGCGCCGTCGGCGGAATTGCGCGAGAACCAGACCGACCAGGATTCGCTGCCGCCCTATCCGGTGCTGGACGACATTCTGGAATGCCTGGTCGAGAACGAGATGGGCGTCGACGACATCGTCGCGCGCGGCCATGACCGGGCGACGGTGACGCGCGTCGAACATTTGCTCTACATTGCCGAATACAAACGCCGGCAAGCGGCGCCGGGCGTGAAGATCACCCGGAAGAATTTTGGCCGCGACCGCCGCTATCCCATCACCAACCGTTTCAGGGATCGCGGTTAAGCATCGATCAAATTGATGAACCTTGGGGGGCCGCATGTTTATCAGCTATTTCAAGGGAACGCCTGAGTATCACATCCTGCGCTTCAAGAACGGCAAGGTCCGTGAGCAGGGGCGCGGCATCTCCTTCTGGTACGGGACGTTCGGCACCACCATCGCCATGGTGCCGGTGACGTCGCTCGACAACCCTTTCATCTTCACCGAGACGACGGCGAATTTCCAGGATCTGGCGATCCAGGGTTCCGTCAGCTACCGCATTGTCGATCCGCTCAAGGCGGCCGAAGGCTTCGACTTCAGCGCCAAGCTCAGCCGTGCCGACGTCGTCGGCGACGGCCGTGAGAAGATCGCCGAACGCCTGGTGCTGGCGATACAGAGCCGCGCCCGCGCGGTGGTTTCGAGCATGACGCTGGAACAGGCGCTGGCCGAGGTGACCAAGCTCGGCGGCAATCTGGCCGAACTGCTGCGCAACGATCCGATTGCCGCGACCGCCGGCCTGTCGATCGAGGAGGTTCACATCACCTCGGTCCAGCCGACGCCGGAGATCCGCAAGGCGCTCCAGACCGAATATCGCGAGGCGCTGCAGCGCCAGGCCGATGCCGCGATCTATGGGCGCCGTGCCTGGGGCGTGGAGAAGGAGCGCGAGATCAAGCAGAGCGAGCTGGCGACCGAAATCGAGCTTGCCGAACGCAACAAGCTGCTGGTCGATACCGAGGCGCGCAACAAGCTGACGCTTGCCGAGGCGCAAGCCAAGGCCCAACAGCTCGAACTCACCGTCTATTCGTCGGCGCCGGCGCACGTGCTGACGGCGATGGCTTTCAAGGCCTGGGCGGAAAAGGGCGGTTCGGTCGGCAATCTGTCGATCACGCCTGACATGCTCACCAGCGCGCTCAGCCAGCTTTCCACGCCGAAAGCCGGGTCCTGAAAGGCAAGCACGGGTGGCAAGCGACCAGAGCGGCAGGCCGATCGACCGGGTGATCGTCGTCACCCGCAAGACCGAGCTGGAGGAGCTGACGACGCGCTTCAACACGCAGGGACAGGCGCGCTTTTATCTCCGGCAGGCCGGCATGAATTTCGACCCGGTCAAGGCGGCGCATGACGTCTATCACCAGGCGCTCGACCGGGTGATGGGTTCGCTTCCCCAAGGCCTCAAACAGTTGCGGCTCGACCGCGAACTGGTACCGCAGTTCGAATTCGGCTCCGACGCGGTGATCGCGCTCGGTCAGGACGGGCTGGTGTCCAACACCGCGAAGTACCTCCCGTACCAGCCGCTGATCGGCATCAACCCGAACCCGGCGCTTTTCGACGGCGTGCTGCTGCCGTGGAATGCCGACGATACCGAAAAGGTCCTCGGCCTGACGATCGCCGGCAAGGCGAAGCGCCAGGCGGTGGTGATGGCCGAAGCGCGCTCCAATGACGGACGCCGGCTGATCGCCTTCAACGATCTGTTCGTTGGCGCCTCGACGCATGTCTCGGCGCGCTACGAATTGACCTATGGCGGCAGGACCGAGCGCCAGTCGTCGAGCGGCATTATCATCTCCACGGGCGCCGGCTCTACCGGCTGGCTACGCTCGGTGATGGCGGGCGCCGCGGGACTGGCTGCGGCCTATGGTGACAACTCCGTGCCGACCGTGCCGCCGCAAGGCTATGACCGCGAAGGCGAACAGCTGTTCTTTTCGGTGCGCGAACCGTTTCCGAGCAACACGACCGGCGTGTCGCTTGTGCATGGCGTCATCACCCGCGACCGGCCGCTGGTGGTTTCTTCGCGGCAGAGCAGGGGCGGCGTAATCTTCAGCGACGGGATGGAGCTCGATTTCGTCGAGTTCAATTCCGGCACCGACGTGACCATCGCGATCGCCGACCAGAAGGCCTATCTCGTGGTGCCGTAAGCGCGCCAGGTCGGTAACCAAACCACGGGCCGGACCGAAATTCGGCCGCCCTCCATTCTTTGCGAGGCACCATGCCCGACTGTGAAATCAGCTTCGACATGTCACGGATCGATTTCCGGGCGACCTCCGATCTGTTGATGGCGAGTTATTGGGGCGCCGGCCGCAGCGATGACTTTCATCGCCGCGCCTTTGCCAACTCGTTCTGCACCGCGGCCTATATCGATGGGAACCAAGTCGGTTTTGGCCGGGCCATCACCGACCGTACGGTGTTTGCCTATCTCGCCGACATCATCATCTGGCCGCAGCATCGTGGCCAAGGCATTGGCACGCAACTGGTGCGGGCGCTCATCGACCACCCTGAACTCAGCACGGTCTCGCACTGGAGCCTGTCGACCAGTGACGCGCATGGCCTTTATGAGAAGCTGGGCTTCAAGGCATCGACCGACGGCCGCTACATGCGCCTCGATCGCAACCCGGAATGAGGCATAGCGAGGGGGTTGACCGGCTGTTGTTGCAAATTAACCTCACTGGTTGGACCAGTTACGCTTTGCCACGTGCCCGGCCTTGGCGATCCTTCATGGCGTCTCTATAAGGACCGCTCCGCAAGTGTCTTGCGGGAGGTCCGAATGGCAGTATTTCACATGGTAATGCGAGGCCGCGAAGCCTAGGTCTCACCTGGCGTCCGGCGAAGGTTTGTCCTTCGCGCCGATGCCGGGTCGAGTACAGGCTTCTGCCGATGCCGGTAGCCACCCGACGAATCGGGCGCGCCGCCACCTATGCCGAACCTCCGCAGCCCCGGGCGAATTGCCCAGCGCGGTTTTCAATTTTCAGACCTTACCGGGACCGGGCAGATTTGCGCCCGGATGACATCATGACTCGTTTTCGAATCGATCTGCGTGCAAGCGCCTTTCGCAGCGTTCTTGGCTTCACGCTCAGCCACTGGCGGCGCCAGCCGTGGCGGCTTTCGCTGATCATGGGCAGCTTCCTGCTGTCGACCCTGGCCGACGTCTTGACGCCGCTCTATTCCGGCCGGCTGGTCGACGCCGTCGCCAGCAGTGCGTTGGCTGACGATGTCGCGTGGAACGCGGCAATGGCGGCGTTCTTCGCGCTCATCGCTTTGGCGCTGACCGGCGTGGTGCTGCGCAACCTCGCCTTCATGGGCATTGTCGAACTGACGCTGAAGATGATGGCCGACATCGCCGCCGACGCGTTCTATCGCGTGCAGCGCTTCTCAACCGACTGGCACGCCAACAGCTTTGCCGGATCGACGGTGCGCAAGGTTACGCGCGGCATGTGGGCTCTCGACCTGCTCAACGACACCATCCTGATTGCGTTGCTGCCGTCGGTCGCCATGCTGGTCGGCTCGACGTTGCTGCTCGGCTGGTTCTGGCCGCTGATGGGGCTGGTCGTGGCAGTCGGCTCGCTGCTGTTCATCACCGTGACGGCGCTGCTGTCGCTCGGCTACGTCGCGCCCGCGGCACGGCTCGCCAACAGCTGGGATACGCGGCTTGGCGGCTCGCTTGCCGATGCCCTGAGCTGCAATGCCGTGGTCAAGGGTTTCGGCGCCGAGACGCGCGAGGAAGCGCGGCTTGCCAAGGTCGTCGCCAAATGGCGCGCGCGGACCAGCCGCACCTGGGTGCGCGGCACCATCAACGGCACGACGCAAGGCGCCATGCTGCTGGTGCTGCGGACGGCAGTAATCGGCCTGTCGCTGATGCTGTGGGCCTGGGGCCAGGCAAGTGCGGGCGATGTCGCCTTCGTGCTGACCTCGTTCTTCGTGCTGCAGGGCTACCTCAGGGACATCGGCACGCATATCCGCAATTTGCAGCGTTCGGTCAACGATATGGAGGAACTGGTCGATTTCCAGTCGCAACCGCTCGGCATCGAGGACCGGCCCGGCGCCAAGCCGATCCGGATCACGCATGGCCACATCGCCTTCGATAACGTCACCTTCCACTATGGTAGCCATCGCTTGCCGCTCTACCGCGACTTTTCGTTGGAGATAGCGGCGGGCGAGCGGGTCGGACTGGTCGGCCATTCCGGCTCGGGCAAGACGACCTTCGTGAAGCTGATCCAGCGTCTCTATGATGTCAGCGGCGGCAGGATCCTGATCGATGGCCAAGACATCTCCCAGGTTGCACAGGCGTCGCTGCGCGCGCAGATTGCCATCGTCCAGCAGGAGCCCATCCTGTTCCACCGCTCGCTGGCGGAAAACATCGCCTATGCCCGTCCGGACGCCACGCAGGCCGAGATCGAGCATGCCGCCAAGCTCGCCAGCGCGCACGACTTCATCACCGGCCTGCCGAAGGGCTACGGCACGCTGGTCGGTGAACGCGGCGTGAAACTGTCGGGCGGCGAGCGCCAGCGGGTGGCGATCGCGCGCGCCTTCCTGGCGGATGCGCGCATCCTGATCCTGGACGAGGCGACATCGAGCCTCGATTCGGAATCGGAAGTGCTGATCCAGCAGGCGATGGAGTGGCTGATGGTTGGCCGCACGACGCTGGTCATTGCGCACCGTCTGTCGACGGTGCGGGCGCTGGACAGGCTGCTCGTGTTCGACCGTGGCAAGATCGTCGAGGAAGGCTCGCATGACGAGCTGATCCGGCTGAAGGGCGGCATCTACCGCCGCCTGTTCGAGCGGCAGGCGCTGGAACTGACCAAGGGCCTGGTGATCTGAGCTGAACGCAGAGCCCTATCCGAGGGATAGGGCTCTGCCTGGTTCATCCAGGCATTCGCTCGAATGGCTGAAGCGCTGGGTCGATCGTGTCCCAGGCGTGGCCGCGCACGGTGTAGGTGACCGCCTGCGGGTCGAACTGGCCGGGATCATCGAGGCTCGTGGCTTGGATAGCCGTCACCTCCGGCATGGCGACGAACGTTACGTAGACCGGCGTGCCGCAGGTCGGGCAAAAGGCCTGGGCTTTTTCATTGCCGCTGTCGGCGATCATCCGCCACGTGCTCGGCTCGCCGGTGATCTTTACGTCAGCGCGCCGGCCGAAGGTCACATAGGAACAATGGCCAGTACCGCTGCGCTTTTGGCAATCGAGGCATTGGCAGTGGTTCTGAAAGATCGGCTCGCCGCTGGCCTCATAGCGGATCGCGCCGCAGGCGCAGCCGCCGGTAAAGTGCCTGGTCATCATCGTTCTCCGCGGTTGCTTCAGGCCGATTTCGGCTTGGCGAACAGGTCGATGCCTGTGCCGGTTTCGAGGAAGGATTTCATGCTGGACAGCACGGCCGGCCAACCTTGGCTGATGCCCTTGGCCATGCCGCTGCCGGCTTCGAGCTCGTCATGGCTGACGGTCAGCTTGACCATGGTGTCGTATTCCTCGATGGCGAACGTCACCCGGCTATGCTTGGTGGGATCGTCGGCCTGCGAAGCGTTGGCCCAGCTCATCACCAGGCGGGTTGGCGGCGAGATTTCGACCACCTTGCCGACGAGTTCGATAGAGCGCTCCTCATTGGCGCGAATATGTTCCCATTTCGAGCCGGGCTTCCAGTCGGAGACGTTCTCGTGGCCCCAGTAGCGCTTGGCGATATCGGGCCTGGTGATGGCTTCGAACACCTTTTGTGGCGTCGATCTGATGTAGGTCACGTAGACAAAACTGGTGGTTTCCCGGGTCATTGGTCGTCTCCTTCGAGTTCTTGTTTCAGGTCGTGCAGCAGGCTCAGCCGCTGCCGTTCGAATTTTCGCACCCACCGCTCGTAGACTTCGTGCAGCGGCACGGGGTTGATGAAATGCAGTTTCTCGCGGCCACGCTTGACCGTGCTGATCAGATTGGCCGCTTCCAGCAGATCGATGTGCTGCGTGGCGGATTGCCTCGCCATGTCGAGATTTTCGCAAAGTTCGCCGAGCGTCTGGCCGTTCTTCTCACACAGAAGATCGAGCAGCATTCTGCGGGTCGGGTCGCCCAGCGCTTTGAAAACCTTGTCGGCGTCCATTGGTCTCACTCATCTTGAAGACACAATATGCAGGTAAAAGCCTGCATGTCAAGCTGTGGCTAAGCTTGGCCTGAAGGGGAGGGATTTATAGTGTCGGATTGCTGGCGCGCGGAGCGAAGCACCAAGCCCGGAATCGGGGCAAGAACCGGTGCGGGCGCGCAGGACTATGCAGCGGTGGCTGTGAGCTACGCTCTAACGACGAACTTGTCGGGATCGGCGCAGAAATGGGCGATGATCTGGCAGAGGTCCGGTTCGTTGACCATGCGTACGGCCTCGGCCCCATTGACCCATTTGCGGGTGCGCGCGCGCTTTTCCTTCCAGCGGTCGGCAACGTGCTCGACCTGCAGCGGAAACACCAGCACTTCGCAAGGCACTTCCTCGCCGGACGCTAGGGCCTTGGCGTAGAAGTAACGACCGGCCTCGAAAAGCGAAATCTTGCCACGCAATCCGGCTTCCTCGCCCGCCTCGCGCGCCGCTGCCTCGCAGAGCGGCTCCCTGGCCTCGGGCCAGCCCTTCGGCAGCACCCAACGCCCGGTGTCTCGGCTGGTGATCAGCATGATCTCGACGCCGTCTTCGTTATTGCGCCATGGCAAAGCGGCAACCTGCAGGCGACAAGGCGAAGTGCCGAAGAGCTTGCGGACCCTTTCAGCCAGATGGTCGTGTGTCGCCGGTGTCGTCAGCATCAGTGAAAGCTACCCCAGCCCTCAGAATCGTTAGCCGCCGTATGAATCTTACCGACAAGTGTAAGTCTTAAAAGTAAAAAACATCACACCAACCGTCCAATCCGCCAACAGGCGTCGATTCGACAGAATAATGTGCCTTCCATTGCCTGTTTTCATAGCAAACGGGGCGGGTTTGGCCGTCTGGGCAGAAATGGGGCTGGCGCGAATCAGCCGGCGTGATCGTCGGCGATCGGCTTCTGGTAGGTGAAACCCATGTCCCAGGGAAAGTAGATCCAGGTGTCCTGGCTGACTTCGGTGATAAAGGTGTCGACCAGCGGCCTGCCTTTCGGCTTGGCGTAGACAGTGGCGAAATGCGCCTTGGGCATCATGGCGCGCACGATGCCTGCGGTCTTGCCGGTGTCGGTGAGGTCGTCGATGATCAGCACGCCCGCGCCATCATCGGCGAGCAGCGCCGGCGTGATCTCCTTCAGCACCTGCAACTGCCCCTGGCTGGTGTAGTCGTGATAGGAGGCGACGCAGACCGTCTCGATGACGCGTATGCCGAGTTCGCGCGAGATGATGGCAGCGGGAACCAGGCCGCCACGGGTGATGCAGACGATGGCCTTCCACTGACCCTTGTTGGCGCCGGCAAGCCGCCAGGCGAGCGCCCGGGCATCGCGGTGGAACTGGTCCCAGGAGACCGGAAAGGCTTTTTCGGGAAGGGACATTCTGCACTCCGCGCGCAACATTGTGGAATGCGCGCGGAATTAACTGGAAAGTCAGGGCATTGGCAAGGGCGGGGCCAGTCTGTGGAGTTAACGCGACAAAAAGGCCGCCACCGGCACGCTGCGCAACACGGTGCGCGTGACGCCGCCGAACAAAAGCTGACGCAGCCAGGAATGGCTGTAGGCGCCGAGCACCAGAAGGTCGGCTCCGGTCTCGGCGATCCGGGTCTGGATGACGTCATCGACCGAGGCGTTGCCCGATTTCTGCACCGACACGCTGACCGTTGCGCCATGCCTGGAGAGTGCTGCGGCGATCTCGGCGCCGGCGGCTTCCGGGTTGTCATCCAGCGTATCCGGCGGATCGATGACCAGAATGTCGGTCTTTTCGGCCTCGATGATGAAGGGCAGCGCGTCGAAGGCGGCACGCGCCGCCTCCTTGCTGCCGTTCCAGGCCAGCAGCACATGTTTGAATGTGGTGACCAATGGCCCCTCATGCGGCACCACCAGCACTGGCCGGCCGGCATCGTAAACCAGCGTGTCGACATCGGCGCTCGTGTCGCCCCCGGTCTCGCGCTGCGCGGCAATGATCAGATCGGCGGCGCGCACGCTGGAAATACCCGTCAGCGCGCTGTCGCCGGAAAAGCTCTCGAGGCTGCGCCATTCGAAGGACAGGCCGGAATTCTCGATCTGCCGAACGAAAAGCGCCTGCAATTTCTCGGCGCGCTCGCGGTTCATGTCGGCGGAGACCTGCAGGAACTCGGTGTCGGGGAAGCCGGTTGCCGAGGTGTAGGGAACGGGCAGCGCTTCGGCATGGATGCCGATGAGATGGCTCTCGAACCGGTCGGCAAGCGGGATGGCGCAGTCGAGCACGCGTTCGGCGTCCTGTTCGTTCTGCAATATGGCGACGATGGTCTTGAAGCGCATGCGAAATCCCTCAAATCTGCCAGCGCGTGCTGCGCCCGAGGGAAAACGTGGGAGTGCGGTGCTTGGTTCCGGCCCGGCGATGGTCCGCGAACCCAGGGTCAATTGGCGGCGGTGAAGCCGGCCACCATCGCCTCGACGTCCTTGCGTGCCGAATCCAGCGCCTCCTGGCTGCGGGCGCGGACCACCAGCTCCGTCCAGAATTTGCCGTCGCCATATTTCGGATAGGAGCCGATGATGGTGTCGGGATGCGCCTTCTGGATGTCGCCCAGGGGACCGCCGATCAGGCCTTCGCCGAACGGGCAATGGACGGTGGCCGACAGCATCTTGGTGCCGGCCTTCAGCGTCGGCACGACATTGTCGAGCATGGCCTGGAAAATCGCCGGCACGCCGGCCATGACATGGACGTTGCCGATGCGAAAGCCGGGCGCGACGGAGACCGGATTGTCGATATGGTCGGCGCCGCGCGGCATGCGCGCCATGCGCTTGCGGGCCTCGGTGTATTCGATGCCGCGCGCGGCATAGCTCTCGCCCAGCATGGCATAGGCCTTGGCGTCGTATTCGCACGGCACCCCAAAAGCCTTGGAAACGGAATCGGCGGTGATGTCGTCATGCGTCGGGCCGATGCCACCGGTGGTAAAGACATAGGTGTAGCGGGCGCGTACGGCATTCACCGCAGCGACAATCTCGTCCTCCTCGTCGGGAACGATGCGCACTTCCTTCAGGTCGATGCCGATGGCCGTCATGATGTCGGCGAGGTGGCCGATATTTTTATCCTTGGTGCGGCCGGACAGAATCTCGTCGCCGATGACAAGCATGGCGGCAGTGACGATTTCAGGCATGGAAGGCTCCGGCAAACAGGCCCGTTGGCAGACAAGGTCGCCTGAGGCAGAAAGAAGGTCGCCTGAGATAGCGCGCCATCGAACTGGCGGCAATGCCGACACAAGCCGCCATCTGCCTTGCCGAGCGTTCGTCAGTGGGTGATGGTGCGCGCCGGTCCGCTTCCCGGGTGAAAACATGCTGGTATCGATTCTGCTTTGGCTTGTCGCCGGCCTGTCCGTGCTGGCTCTCGTCATCGTGGCCTGTCTGGTGGCCGCTACGCTCTGGATTGCCGCCAAGGCCGAAAGGCTGGTGCCGGCCAGCGGAAACTTCGTCGAGATCGACGGCAGCCGCATCCATTATGTCGAAACGGGCGAGGGACGGCCGATCCTGTTCGTGCACGGACTTGGCGCGCAGCTCCACCAGTTTCGCCACACGCTGTTTGAGCGCTTTGGCCCTGGCTACCGCCTCATTGCACTCGACCGGCCGGGATCGGGCTATTCTGTTCGCGCGCGAGGAGCCACCGGCCGTCTGCCTGAACAGGTCGAGATCATCAGGCGCTTCATCGAAACACTCGGGCTGGAAAGGCCGCTCGTGGTCGGGCACTCGCTGGCGGGCGCCGTCGCGCTGACCCTGGCCTTGGAGCATCCCGGCGCGATTTCCGGCATCGCTTTGCTGGCGCCGCTGACGCATCTGGAAGCCGGCGCCCGCGAGAAAGCGGGCCTGCTCTATATCCGTTCGCGGCTTTGGCGCTGGATCATGGCCTACACCGTCGCGATACCGACAAGCCTCAGATATGCGCGGCAGACACTGGAGTTCATCTTCGCGCCGCAGGCCGTTCCCGCCGACTACATGATCGATGGCGGCGGATGGCTCGGGCTGAGGCCAAGCCATTTCCATGCAACCTCCACCGATTTCGTAGCGGTCGAACAGGATCTTGGCCGCATCGAAGAGCGCTATGAAGAGATCGCCATGCCGGCCGGCATTTTCTTCGGGACAGCCGATCGCGTCATCGCCATGCGCATACATGGGGAGCCGATGAAGGACAGGATCGAAGGGCTCGATTTCGAGACGGTCGAAGGCCTCGGCCACATGCCGCAATTCGTCGAGCCGGACCGCGTCATCGCCTTCATCAAGCGCATTGCCGAGCGGACATTCGCCGGCCAAGACCTCACCACAGCCTCACAACAATTTCACTGAACCATTCGGCTGATATCCGGTTTTACCCCGTGTCGCACCCAAGGCGGCGGATACGGAGTAATTCAATGTACAGGAAAGTTTTTGCAGCATCCGTGCTGACGATCGGTCTTGCCACATCGGCGATGGCGCAGTCATCGGACAGCACGTATTCCAACCATCACAGCTGGTGGCCGTTCGGGAACGAGCAGTCATCGACCGTCGACCAGAGCACCACCGGCAGCATCAATGCCGACGGCAGCCAAGGCTATGGCGGCGCTACGGGGCCGTGCGCCTCCGACCCGTCAGGACCCTATGGAAATGTGAGGCCCAACGTGAACGATCAATATTGCGGCAAGTGATCAAGCCGCGGCTTCGACTGACCGGCAGGATGTCCCGCCTGTTTGTTTTGACACGCAATTCCCAAGGGAATTGCTTAGGCGAGCATCCATGGCCGGCAGCGAAAGCTGAGGGGCAAGGATCAGTCGGAAACTTCGGTCTGCGGCCGGTCGCGGCCGTCGGCCAGTTCGTCGTGCCACTTGCCTTCGGCATCCTCATACTGAATGCCGTCCGTGGCGCCGGCGATCTGCTGTTCGGCCGAGGCGATCTCGGCGGCGCGCAGCGCATCCTGGTGGGTCGGGAATGTCTCCGAGAATGTCGAACCGACCTTGTAGGCCCAGCCCCCGTCATGCTCGACGATCTTGTAAGTCAGCTTCGCCATGAAATCCTCCGGTTCGTCCGTCCGCTCAATGCGGCCCGTTATTCAATGCTATCTGGGCTTCAATGCAACTTGGCGTCTGGCAGCCGGTCTTCGGGAACCAGCACTTCCGATTCCTTGGCCGCTTCGATCAAAGCCCTGCGTGCATCGGCCGTCGAACGATAACCTTCCAGCACTTTGAGGCAAGTGTCGAGAGCATCACGATGGCGCGGGCCGCGATTGAGCGGCCACACCGTCATCAGACACTCCGCCGCTTCCTGGGTGCTGCGGATCTGGCGATATTTGCCGACATGGCCGAGTTCGACCACGACCGGGGTTTCAAAAGGTTTGTTATCCATGATGGCCGCAACGCAAAGCAGCCAATATGGTTGCAAAAGTGGCCGTCAGCCTGCGCCCAAACGTCTCACCAACCGCAATCGTTGGTCTCAGTAACCGCAGTCGTTGCGCAGCCAGTGGGCGTTGGCCCAGCCGGTCCGTCCGCCGATTTCGACCTGGTACCAGTTGCCGCGGCGGTCGAAAATCTCCGTGTGGTCGCCGTTGAACAATTGCCCGATCATGCGCGACGACGAGTGCGGCCGTGCGCGCACGGCGAGAAACCCGCTGCCGGTATCCAGATCGTAGTGCCTGGACAGGCCGTGCACCGTGCCTTCGCAATATTGCGCGCCGACCGGAGACGACGCGGCGAACGACAGCGCAACCACCAGAGCGGCTGCCGCCGGATAGATTGCCCTTGATGCCATGGACTTTGCTCCCAATCCGGCCGCCAAGGCGGCCTGCCCCCAGGGACTATAGCGGGCGGATTAAAGCGAAGCTGCGGCAATCTGTCCAGCAGATGCTTTTGGCGCATCCGTCGGCACTGCCTGTTCAGCCCTTCGTCCAGTGCTGCATCGTGGTCACCGAGCGGGCGAGCTGTGGCGCGGGATGGATTTTTTCGCTGAAGGTGGCGGCGGCGCGCCAGCCCCAGCGCGGATCGGCGAGGAAGGCGCGGGCCAGCGCGACCATGTCGGCGCGGCCGTCGGCGACGATCGCCTCTGCCTGCGCGGGATCGTCGATCAGGCCGACAGCCCGTGTCGGGATGCCGGCGCCCTTGCGCACCGCTTCGGCCAGATGCACCTGATAGCCGGGGCCGGTCGGCAGCTTCTGCAACGGCGAATTGCCGCCGCTCGAACAGCAGAGATAGGCAACATCAAGCGCCTTCAAGGCTTTGGCCACCTCGATCGCGTCCGCGACCTCGAAACCGCCATCGACCCAGTCCTTTACCGACAGGCGGGCGCCAAGCATCAGGTTTGGAACCGCCTTCCTCACCGATTTGGCGATCTCGATGAGGAAACGCATGCGGTTTTCCAGCGAGCCGCCCCAGCGGTCGGTGCGCTGGTTGGAAAGCGGCGACAGGAACTGAAAGATCAGATAGCCGTGCGCGGCGTGCAGTTCGAGGAAGTCGAAGCCGGCGCGCTCGGCCCGCCTCGCGGCTTGAGTGAAGCGCTCGATAAGCTGCAGGATTTCATCCTCCTCCACCGCATGCGGCACATTCCAGCCGGTGTCATAGGCGATGGCCGAGGCCGAGACGGTCTGCCAGGGATCCTCGCCCGGCTGCAATGGGCCGCCACCTTCCCAGGGCTTTCGGTTGGAGGCCTTGCGGCCCGCATGAGCAAGCTGAATGCCGAATTTCGTTTCCGGCGCGGCGACGCGCTTTGCTGCATCTAGCGTGCGCCGGGCGGCCGCCTCGTTGTCGTCGGAATAGAGGCCGAGGCAGCCATGGGTGATGCGGCCGCGCCGTTCGACGTCGGTCATCTCGACGGTGACCATGCCGGCGCCCGACATCGCCAGGTTCATCCAGTGATAGAGATGCCAGTCGCTGGCCGAGCCGTCTTCGGCGGAATACTGGCACATCGGCGCCACCGCGATACGATTCGGAAAGGTCAGGCCATCGAGGGCGATCGGCTGGAAAAGCGCTGCGGTCATCAAAAAAACTCCGGAGAGGGACTGCAGCTATTTAGGCGATGGCAGTTGCCGGCACCAGACACGAGGCGGTGAAAGCTTCGCCGTTTCGGTTGCGCGCAAAACCGTTCGCGGTTACGCCATGGCGCCGACAGCTTGGAGCTCATCATGGAAGATCGTATCCGCATCCGCTCGGAGGAAGTCCTGTCCGACGACTGGGCGGTTCTGAAGAAGACCGTTCTCGATTACCGCCGGCGCGACGGGCAGTGGGAGACGCAGATTCGCCAGACCTACGACCGTGGCGACGGCGCGGTGATCCTGCCTTTCGATCCCGAGCGTCAGACGGTGCTTCTGGTGCGGCAGTTCCGCTACCCCGCCTACGTCACCGGCCACCGCGAACCGCTGATCGAGGCCTGCGCCGGCCTGCTCGACAAAAACGATCCCGAAACCGCCATCCTCAAGGAGGCCGAGGAAGAGCTCGGCTATCGCTTACAGAACATCGAGCGGCTGTTTTCCCCCTATATGAGCCCAGGCAGCGTCACCGAACGGCTGTGGTTCTTTGTGGCGCGCTATTCACCCGCCGACCGCATCTCGGCCGGCGGCGGCGCGGCCGACGAGGGCGAGGACATCGAGGTTCTGGAAATGCCTCTTGATGAAGCGCTGGCCGGCATTTCAGACGGCCGCATCATCGACGCCAAGACGATCATCCTGATCCAGCATTTGAAACTGTACCCGATGAAGGGCTAGCTCGGCGAAGCTCGACGTGCCTCACTGCTGCGGGCAGGGTGGCACGTCCACTTCGCGGATGAAGTTGCGCAGGTTGCAAGGACACCGGAATGGCGCGTGGCGCAAAGGCATGGCTGAAGCGAAACAGCGCGCGGGCATCTCTCCTGTTGCTGAACGCCGCGCTGCTTGTCCGCTACCGCCGGTTGACCCAGCGTTTCCTTGAGCGGATGCGGCATCTGCCGAATTTTGCAGCCCCGGTGACGTTCACGGAAAAGATCCACTGGCGCAAGATTTTCGATGACGATCCTCGCTTTACCGGCCTTCTCGACAAGCTCAAGTCCAAGGAAATCGTCAGGGAGCGGCTTCCCGGGCTCGCCATCCCGGAGGTGCTGTGGCAGGGCGACGATCCGCGCCAGATCCCTTTCGATGACCTGAAAATCCCCTACGCCGTCAAATGCAACCACGGTTGCGCCATGAATGTCATCGTTCGTGATCCGGCCAACGCCGACCGGGAGGCGATCATTGCCGAGATGACGGAATACCTTGGCCAAACCTATGGCGCCCGCAAGCTGGAGCGCAGCTATGCGCACATAGAGCGGCGGGTTTTCGTCGAAGCGCTTGTCGGCAAGGACCAGGATTATGACCCGGTCGACTACAAATTCTGTGTGCTGGCTGGCCACGTCGCCTACATTGTCGTCGTCGCCTTCCGTTCCACGGTCAAGAATACCGCCCACCTGGATCGCGATTGGCGCCCGCTGAACATCGTCCAGGGCGCGATCGACTCGAGCCTGGAAATTCCCCCTCCCAAGAGCCTGGCGCGGATGATCGAGGCAGCCGAGGCGCTCGGCAGCGAGTTCGACATGGTGCGTGTCGATTTCTACGAGGAGGAGGGGGAGCCGATCTTCGGAGAATTCACGGTCTACCCACGCAGCGGCTTGCTGCAATTCGACCCGGCTGCGTTCGACCGCGAACTGGGCGCGCATTGGGATATTGGCGCGTCAGGTTACCTCAGTCGTTTGCCCAGCCGATTTGCCCAACGATACAAGGCGATGCTCGTCGCCGCCGGCTATCTCGACGTTTGAGATGGCTGCCTTGGGTGGCGTGCCACCCGAAGCTCGAAGAGCGAAGGGTGGTGCGGAGAACCCATACGATTAGAGATCGAGGGAAACTGATAGCTCAGCAGGTCAATAGCCGTGATTTCGAAGTGCTGCCTCAACTGAGCCGTAGCGGTCAATTTGCCCTGCTGGGATCAATCTTCGTGAGCCGCTGCCTGGTCTCGACCACGCGCCTTTGCGCAGATCGGATTCGGCAACACAAGGCGAGATTCATAGCGACGCCGCAGTCTTCATCGAGCAAGTTTTCAGCGCCCTTCCTGCTGCGACTCGGCCGATTACCGCTAAGGTTACCGGCAAGCTCTCCCACGTCCGGACTGGGTCGAGATCATTTGAAGAACTCTTTCAGCTTGTTGAGTCGACTGTCGCCAGAGGCCTTCCGGCCTTCAGGACACGCCGCCTCGCCGATCGTATCCTGCTGGATAAAGCGAGGTTCTCAGCCACCATTTTCTCGCTGAGTACCAGCGCGAACTCGGTCTGTTTGATGCGCTGCTGAGCATCAGCGAGTTGCATCGTGAAAAGATCGGTTGCCATTGTTGATCCGGGATCCGCGAGATTCATGATTGCGTAACACATGGCGGCCGAAATCGTTCCTAGTTGTCGGGCGAAGCCGGTGCCGCAAAGGGCGGCTGAGTTTGAACTTCCGACCCGACCAGACGTCCGCGAGCGCCAAGGCATCGAGAGCCCAGTGATCGGAGGGCCACTACGAGCGGGCGCAACCCGACCACTTAAGTGATCAGCCTCGCTACAGCCTTGACAGGTACAGTCGCGGCCTCATCAAGGGGAGGTATCAATGGTCTCGGCGATTGGAAACCAACATCGGCAGGCAGCTGAAACTCGACCGAAACCCGCAAAGACAGAACCGGGCGAAGGATTTGCGCCAGGCAAAAGCGCAGACAGCGTAGGACATCGCGCCAAGGCAATGGCGGCAGAAAGTGGCGACACGGATTCTGGCGCCCAGGGGCGCGCCGCATCGACAATCGCCAGGATGGATATCACCGTTTTGGCTCCACAGAGCGAAGAGCCGCCTTTGGAGTAACCCGGGCGGCCGTGCCGCTGCCTCGGTCCTTGTGCAGCACGACGCGCGCTGGCTACGCTCGGTGGACACGTCGTCTCGAAACACTTCGGGCGTTGCACTGCCGCGAGCCGCCTTCGCTGCTGGTCGAGGGGCTGTAACCCTTGGTGAGGCCGGCATCGCCTCGCCGGTCGTTGCGAGCCCACGATCGCGCGGCCAAGCGACCTTCCCTGTATCGGTCTCTATTTGATACTAGGGGACGGCGGTTTCATCACGGGCAATTGCAGCTGGTCAATGGTTGCGACGATGCCGGCGGCAATGGCTTCCGCCTCATGGATCAGTTCCGGACCATAGAGCCCATTGACCATCTCTTCGCTCGGCAGCACGCCAGGAGGACAGTGCTCTTCCATTGTGCGCCGGATGAGCGTCAGCGCTGCCCGGCATTGGTCGGCTTCGATCTTCATAGCCCTTCAAACATCCAATTCGTCTAAAATGTTCCGGAACTAATTTAGCGCTAGCTAATTGAAGTCGCAGTTCTGCGAGTCAGTGCATGCGTCTGAAATTCATCAAGCCCATGGAACCCGAACTGGTCGACACGCCGCCGATGGGCGATGATTGGATTCATGAGATCAAATTCGATGGGTACCGCACCCAGGTCATCAAGGATGATGACGGGATTCGGCTGATCACCAAGAACGGTTATGATTGGACGGGCCGCTACATCCAACTTGCCGGTGAGGCGGAAGCGATGGAGGCGAAAGACTTCATCATCGACGGCGAGACCATTACGATCAATGAGGCTGGCCTATCCGACTTCCATGCGCATCAATCAGCCGCGACCAGCCGCAAGCCGTCGCGCGATCTGTATCTGCCAGCATTCGACCTCTTGCATCTGAACGGGCATGACTTGCGGAACACGCCGGTGGAAGACCGTCGCGAGATCCTCCGGGCGTTGATCCCGGACGGTGGCCGAATCCAGTTCAGCGAAGCGATGCCGGGCACTGGCGACGCCGTCTTTCATCTGGTTGACCAGGCTGGGCTTGAAGGTATCGTTTCAAAGCGGAAGGGCAGCAAGTATCGGTCGGGTCCGACGACGAACTGGCGCAAGATCAAGTGCTATGCCGAAAAGGAGATGGACATCATCGGCGTGCAGCGCGAGGCCGGCAAGCCTGCCATGGTGCTGATGGCCGACAAAGGCCACTATGCCGGCGGCGCCTTCGTCACCTTCAAGGCGGACAAGCGCCAGCGCCTATGGGACCGCGTGCAAGGCAAGATTGGCGGGCCGGCGCCGAAAGGGCTCAAGAGTGACAAGGCCGAATGGCTAAAGCCGGGCCTGGTCGGCCGCGTGCGGTTCCTGAAGGGCGAGGAGAAGCTTCGCCATGCCAAGCTGCTGGATTTCCGGGAGGAGACTTAGCCCGGAGGCTTGTCCCGGGGCTGTGCCGGTCCTGTCCCGTTCCACTGGATGAACTTCGCCCTCTGGCCGGTGATGGTCTCGATCGACTTCAACAGGGGTCCATGGACCTTGCGTAGAGCTTGGTAGTGCTCGCCGTGGTACGCCAGGAGCGGCCCGACGATGCTCTTGTGCAGCGCTTCGGCTGCCGCCAGGAAGCGCTCGATTTCAGCCCGGGAAAGTTGTTCCGAAGGTTTGGTTCTGGCCATTGGCGCTCTCCATTGAGGGTCGCCGCAACGAGGACTATAATCCTGCATGCCGGACTGCCTGAGAAGAGGGCTCGCCAGCCTTACCCCGCAGGTAGCAGTAGGGCGACGGCGTCAAGCGCAGCCATCAGGAGCAGCCACCAGCAAAGATGAGCAACGGCAGGCCCGGCGACCTCCTTTGGCACACGGGACAACAAGAAGGTCGCCGAGCCTTACCGGCGCTGCTTTGTGAGGGAGACGACGCCGGATGAGATGAGAGTATGCGATCGTGCTAATCTCTACGAACCATGCGAACGAAGGAAAGCCTTGTGGCACCGACGTTGAGATCAAGGTCGGCGGGGCGCTGATCGCTGCGGCAGGATTCTTCCAAAGCGGTAGTGAGTCCAGAGCGGAACATTAGCGTGGGCTAACGGTTAATTCGGCAGTGTTCCGAACCGTGATTGGTAGAGCGATGGTGACGTTTCATCTTGTCTATTTTTCCGGCCTGACGGCAGACCAGCTGCTAGGCAGCGCCGTTTCTATCCTGGCGTGTTTGCTGCTTTATAACGCTCTGGCTACGGACGCCTGACTGATAGGTCGGCCAGCGGCCCGGCATCCTTGGCAGCCGGCGATTGCCATCCCGATGCCAACTCCTATCACGAGGCCAAAGACAAGCTTGCCGACGAAATCAATGGCGAGGGCCGGACAGGACGCCACACGTCCAGGCAGGGCTCTCTGAGGGCATTGGCGATGCCCGTTGCCTCAAGGTGGCGAGCTTTTTCGTTAATGGGCCTCCGCGCTGGGCAATCTGTTCCAAGAGCTTCTGTGATGCCTCTATGACGCGGCAAACCTTGGAAAAGGTTTCCGTGGCAGGACCGGGGTACGATTCTAACAAACTACAGCTGTATAGGCCACTAGCGCCCGACGATCCGGCTAATCATGTCGTCGTCAGGTGCGCTGTCGGTGAATTCCCGTAGGAGCGCCTTCGCGTGGTCTACCCAATGCTCTTCAGCCAGGCCCAGCTCCCGAACGGATCTCCTGAAGGTCTCGCACACCACATCGAAATCGAAGGCGTTAATGCTGTAGCCTTCCTCGTCATGGTCCATCGGCCGCCTCCCCCAATGGGGGAAACTGTACGGAATCGTACGAAGCAAGTGCAAGGGCATTCAAAAGCAATTGGCTGATGCCGCCCGATCGTTCCACAATGTGTTGCTAATATGCAGCACCGACTGAATCTCCGATCAGCGGCACTTGTGGTTGGTTCCAACAGCTGCACGTTGACGGCAAGATGCCAAAGCCAACGACATGCGGGCGACGAAGATGGACAAGCGACAAAACACAAGAAATGTTGAGTTGGTCGGTCTTCTGGCCGTGCCGTTGTCAGTTCTAATCACGCTGCTGATAGCTGGAGTGATCCTTTGCTGAAATGTTTGAGTGGCAAAAGGCTGGGGCGGCGGTTTTTCCCCTTTGAAAGAAGTCACCATGTCCCAATCGGTCGAACCCCCGATTGCCAGAGGATAGCCCAGACCGTGAGGTGAACTGTGAAGTCGCATTAGAAGCCGCGTTTGCGGCCTTGGTGACTGCGTCAGAAGCGCAAGGTCGGACGCCACAGGAAACGGCTGCAACTCTTCTTAAAATCGCGACGGAGCATGCCCACCGGGTTGAGGCGCTGCGGCCCCAGCCGGCTCCCAAGGGAGTGCTTGACCTGGCCCGCGCGGTCGGTCGCTACCGACAGGAGTGTTGCAGCAGGTATTCCAGCAAGAGTGTTAAACCTCTTCAGTTTTGTCCCTCTCCTCTGCCAATGCGCTTTTATCAAAGCCAAGCCCCAGTGGCATCGGCATGATAAGGTCTGTGAGTTGCGGCTTACACTCGAAGAGGATTGCCCTGGCCAATAGGTGGCCGGCTCGCAAAGGTCTTTGAGACGTTCTGCAGCCACATCCTGATCTAATGACCGTCAAGGCCGGACGACGCGTATTTCTCATGTCGGCCTTCATTGTAAGTTCCGGTACGGAGATCCTTCGGAAGGCATCCTCGATGTCGACATGCTCCATAGCGTATGAAGAGCTACCAGCACGCTTGTAATATAGCTTTTGATCGCTGCGGTGTGGTCGACGTTCCGACCGTGGCACGTCGATGACTATGAAACCGGCGTTTTGGTCGGCATTCGATGCAAGTCCGGCGACACGGATACCGTCGTTTTTCGGCTGCATTAGATCCCCAACTGCCGAGCTTACGACCGAAAGGGCTACAGGTTCGGGATTTGGCTCAAGCGCAGTTGCGCCGTCAGCCCCGTCACTGTTCTTACGGCAGCCAATACCGAACACCAAAACTCCAGCATGGCAGTTCCCGGCTTTGTATCCCGGCTCTACGGCTACCCGCGTCAGCCTTTTCTATGGTAGCCAGTGAGTTCTTACAGAACGAATCCTAAGCATTTCAATTTGGTGCGGACGACGGGAATCGAACCCGTACGATCAGAGATCGAGGGATTTTAAGTCCCTTGCGTCTACCAATTCCGCCACGTCCGCAGGCCAGCCCTTTTCAGACGCCAGCGAAAACCCGTCAAGCCATCTTTTGCCGAGTGTCGAACTCATGAAAGGTGGTTCGTGATTTCAAAACAATTGGTTGTCGCGAAAATCTCAGTCGCCGAGAACGCTCAGAATTTGTAGCTGAGATTGATACCGACCGCGTTCAGCTTCACATCCTGATCGCGATCGTTAAAGGGTTCCGCCACGTCATAGTGCTCGGAGCCGAAATCGTAATAGCGATATTGCGCGCCGACGATGAATTTGTCGGTCAGCGCGTAGTCGACGCCGGCACCCAAGGTCCAGCCGACATTCGTGCGTGTGCCGGCGAACGACGCGCCTGCGACTTGCGACGTTTCGATGCCGGCAAAGGCGACGCCGCCGACGCCGTAGACCAGCAAGCGGTCCATGGCTAAGCCCGCTTTGGCGTCGACAGATCCGAACCACTTGATGTCCGTGCGAAATGTGCTTCCAAGGCCTGATACGGCCGTACCGTCGATGGCGGAGTAATTGAGCTCCGCCTCGGCGCCGAGCACTGCCTGGTCGAACTGCCACAGGCCGGCGACATGGCCCCCGACGAAACCGCCGTCAATGTCGGGCGAGATGGAAAACGGCGCGCCTTCCGTCACTGATATGTCGGACTGGCCCCAGCCGTAGCCAGCCTGCAGGCCGGCATAGTAGCCGGTCCAGTCGAAGCCTGGTTCGGTCATCGGCACCGCCATCGAGTCGGCGGCGAATGCCGGCCCGGCCAGAGCAATCAGAAATCCGGCACTGGCAATGGTCAGACAGCGCATCGAGTTCTCCGAAAAGGCGGTTCAGAAGGCGCCTTGCCGGAAGGTAATCCTATTCGCCGCAAAACGGAACCCATTGTTCAACAATCGGAATGCACCCGTTGCTGCGCTGGGGTGCTCTACCTGGGGGCGCTATTTGGCGTCAATGAAATCCAGCGCCGCCTGGCTATATTCGTCCGGCGCCTGCAGCATGGCGAAATGACTGGCGTTGGGCAGGATGATGAGCTTGGCGCCCGGAATGACGGAGGCCATGTATTCGGTGTGTTCGCGCTTGATCGCCTCGTCATGGTCGCCGGCAACGATCGCGGTCGGCGTGGTTATCTTGCCGAGCTGTTCCTTGGTCCAGGCCGGCTCCGACTCCCACATGTGGCTGATCTGCGCCACGAAGGCATCGTACTGGTCGGGAGTCTTCGACAGTTTCTTGTAGTCGCGTCCCGAGCGGTCGATATAGGCGGCAAAGGTCTTGTTGGTCAGCACACCCGGATCGACGCCATCGGTGGTGACGTTGGCGGCCTGCGCAAAGAGCCTTGTCAGCCGCTCCGGATGATGCAGCGCGATGTCGATGCCGATAATGCCGCCGTCGCTCCAGCCGACAAGAGCGGTCTTGTCGATCTTGAGATAGTCGAGCAGCGCAAGATAGTCCGACGCCATGAGGTCATAGCCGTAAGCTTGCTCGGTGCGGGTAGAGCGGCCATGGCCGCGGCTGTCGGCGATGATAACCTTGTGCGTCTTGGACATCGTCGCCACCTGGCTTGCCCAGATGTCGCCGTGGCCAAGGCCGCCATGAATCAGGAGAATCGGATCACCGGCGCCGAAAACGGCATAGTACATCTGAATGCCGTTGACCGGCGCATACCCGCTCTGATCCGGTTTGGGCATCGCCGCCGGCTCCGGCAAGGTCTGCCAACGCTCCTCGGCGGATGCAAAGCCGGACGAGATCAGGAACAGGGTGACGAAGGCGAATGCTTTCAGGAACCGGATCATGACTTCACCTCAGGAGGTCTCGGCCTCATCATAACAAAAACCCGCCTCGCGGCGGGTCGTCGGCGCAAATCAGCACCATGGCCAGAATGGTAACATAAGTGCCGGCACAAGCCAAACTGAATGACCGCACCGTTGATGCCTGCCATCGGGGTGAGCAGGTGCGGCGCATCCGCCCGGGCGAGTTCTCATCGACCGGATTTCGTCCGCAATCGCTGGTCAAAACGTTGCCGGCTTGGCACAGTCGGGCAAACAGGAGTCTTTCATGGCCAAGCAGCCGTCGGCGACGAAACCCAAGCCCTGGACCGAGATGGCGACGCATCTGGTCGACGTCGCGACGGGGCGCAAGCCTGCCGATCTCGTCATTCGCAACGGCCGCTGGGTGAACGTGCACTCCGGCGAAATCATAGCCGGCACCGACATCGCCGTTGCCGGCGGCCGCTTCGCCTATTGCGGGCCGAATGCCAGCCATGCCATCGGCCAGGGCACCAAGGTGGTCGATGCCGGCGGCCGCTATCTGGTGCCCGGCCTGTGCGACGCGCACATGCATGTCGAGAGCGGCATGGTGACGGTGACCGAGTTCTGCCGCGCCGTCATCCCGCACGGCACCACCTCGATGTTCATCGATCCGCACGAGATCGCCAATGTGCTGGGTCTGCCCGGCGTGCGGCTGATGCATGACGAGGCCGTCGCCATGCCGATCAACGTCCATGTCCAGATGCCGTCCTGCGTGCCGTCGGCGCCGGGGCTGGAGCATGCCGGGGCCGAACTGACGGTCGCCGATGTCGCGGAAGCGATGACCTGGGAAAACATCATCGGGCTCGGCGAAGTGATGAATTTTCCCGGTGTCGTGGCCAACGATCCGGTGATGTCGGGCGAGATAGCCGCCACGGTGCGAGCGGGCAAGACGGTCGGCGGCCACTATGCGTCGCGCGATCTCGGCCTGCCGTTCCATGGCTATGTCGCCGGCGGGCCGGAGGACGACCATGAAGGCACACGCGCCGAGGACGCAATCGCCCGTGTGCGCCAGGGTATGAAGGCAATGCTGCGGCTGGGCTCGGCCTGGTACGATGTTGCCTCGCAGATCAAGGCGGTGACCGAGAGCGGTCTCGACCCGCGCAACTTCATCCTGTGCACCGACGACAGCCATTCCGGCACGCTGGTGCATGAAGGCCATATGGACCGGGTGGTGCGCCACGCCATCCAACAGGGATTGAAGCCGGTGACGGCGATCCAGATGGCGACGCTGAATACCGCCCAGCATTTCAAGCTGGAGCGCGAACTGGGCTCGATCGCGCCGGGACGGCTGGCCGATCTGCTGATCGTCTCCGATCTTGCCGCCATGACCATCGACGAGGTCTATGGCCGCGGTATCAGGCTGGCCAAGGGCGGCAAGCTCGAGATCGACATTCCGGCCTATGATTACCCCAAATCGGCGAAGAACACCGTCAAGCTCGGCAAGAAGCTGAAGCCAGGCGACTTCGACATTGCGGCGCCCAAGGGCGCCAACGAGGTGCGGGTGCGGGTCATCGGCGTGATCGAAAACCAGGCGCCGACGCGGGCGCTGGAGGCCGACCTGCCGGTCGAGGACGGGCTGGTCGCCATGGATCGCCGCAACGACATCTGCCAGATCGCGCTGGTCGAGCGCCACCGCGGCACCGGAGGCGTCACCAATGCCTTCGTCTCCGGCTTCGGCTATATGGGCGACTGCGCCATGGCGTCGAGCGTCGCGCATGATGCCCACCACATCATCTGCGTCGGCACCAACAAGGAAGACATGGCGCTGGCCGTCAACCGGCTGGGCGAGGTCGGCGGGGGCGTGGTGCTGTTTTCGAAGGGCAAGGAGCTTGCGCTGGTCGAAATGCCGATCGCCGGGCTGATGTCGGACGAGCGGGCGGAAATCGTGGCGGCCAAGGCGGAGAAACTCACCGAGGCGATGCGCAAGATGGGCTGCTCGCTCAACAACGCCTACATGCAGCACTCGCTGCTGGCGCTGGTCGTCATTCCGGAGCTCAGGATTTCCGATGTCGGCCTGATCGACGTGACGACGTTCCAGAAGGTCGATCTTTTTATCTGAGATCAGCCCGCTGCTTGGCTCTCATCCGCCGGTGGCGATGGTCAGCACCTTGAATGGCGTGGTGATGATGATCTCGGCGACGGATCCGACTGCCTTGCCGAGGCCTCGGCCGAGATTGTCGATCTGGCCCTGCGTGGGTTCGTCCGATGCAAGGCCGGCTGGAGCGCGCAGACGGTCGCCGAGCAATTGCACCAGGAACGGGTTGTCGGCGAATTTGGCGTGGTTCAGGCGGTCGCCGCCCTTGATCTGGCTGAGGTCGGCCACAACGACGCCGTAACGCCGTAACTGGCAATGTCGGCGGCGTTGCCGTAGTCGCCGACGCGCGGCTTGTCGCCGGATATCAGGCTGGACAATCGCAGAGCACGGTCGTCGGCGGAAAGCAGGATGACGAACGGCCTGTCGGGCTTGCCGTAGCGGATCATCTGCTTCTTGAAGACGTCGACGTCGATATCGGGCGATGCCAGGACGACACGGCCGAGCTTGCCGTCGAGATCGCGGTCGCCGGTGATGGCGAGCTGGCGCAGCGCTTCCATCGTCACCCAGGTTCCCATCGAATGCGCGATGATGTCGATGCTCTTGACCTTTGTCTTGGCGAGCATCCTGAGCGTCGCCTCGAGGTCGTCGCGCGCCGCGTTGGCGCTGTCCTTGTCGTAGATATAGCCCGTGGTCTTGCCGCTCGAAGCCCACGAAAACAGGATCGGCGTGCCGGGATATTCGGTGTCGTGGGCGATCTGCGTCAGCCGGTAGACCCCATCGTCGAAGCCGTTGTTGAAGCCGTGGACGAAGACCAGCGCGCGGTCGCCATTCATGGTGATGTTGGCACCGACGGCCTTGGCGAATTGCGAGGCGTCGCCGTAGCGCACGACGTCGGTGGCGGTGAATTGCTTGGCCGGGTTCGAATTGGCCGAGCCCTTGGCGCGCTCGATGGCGCCGACCTGGTGGACCTTCGGCACGGTGACGTCGACGCGAGCGTAGCTGGTGGTCAGCGAGCGATCGCCATCGAACACCTGGCGTGGGTCCTTGGTCGCCTGCTTGCGGGTGGTGGCGACGAAGATTTCGTGGGTGGCCGCGATGTCGGAGGCAGGCACCGAAACCGTCGTCTCGTTCAACAGGTCATGGGTGTTCGGGCCGGCGCAGCCGGCGGCAGCTAGCGCGAACGCAAGGACCAGGACAGTCTTCCATCGCTCGTTCAAGCGGGCTCCCGCTGGCGCATTGGCGCCGATTTCAATGTCGTAGAGGCAGAGACCGGTCCGGTCCAGTTGAAAGTGATCGGGCCGAGCGGCATTCGCGACCTCACGCGGCGACGGTCGCCGCAAGGCGACAGCCTTATTGTCCGAGCGCGCTGATACGGTCGGTCACCGTCTGGTCGCTGGCAAAGCCGTCATCCTCGCGCAGCCGCTGGCCGATCATCTTCACCAGTTCGGGATTGTCGGCGAATTTGGTGTGGTTGAAGCTGTCGCCTCCCTTGACCTTGGAGAGGTCGACCACGGTGACGCCATAAGCGGCGAGGTCGGCGGCATCCTTGTAGTCGCCGACGCGTGGCCGCGAGCCTGCGATCAGGCCTGAGAGCCGCAGCGCCCGGTCGTCGTCGGAGAGCAGCAGGATGAACGGCTTGTCCGGCTTGCCGTAGCGGCGCATCTGGCTCTTGAAGACGTCGACGTCGATGTCGGGAGAAGCCAGCACGACATCGCCGAGCTTGCCGCCGAGATCGCGGTCGCCGGTGATGGCCATCTGGCGCAGCGTTTCCATGGTCACCCAGGTTCCGAGCGAGTGGGCGACGATGTCGATGCGCCGCGCGCCGGACTGCTGCAGCATGCGCAACGTCACCTCCAGCTGATCGCGGGCGGCGCTGGCGCTTTCCTTGTCATAGACATAGTCGGTGGTTCTGGCGCCCGATGCCCAGGAAAACAGCACCGGCGTGCCGGGATAGCCGGAATCGTGGACGATCTGGGTCAGGCGGTAGACCGCGTCGTCGAAGCCGGTGTTGTAGCCATGCACGAAGACCATGACGCGGCCGCCGCGCGCGGCGATGTCGGTGTTGAGCGCGCTTGAGAATTGAGGCTGCGCATCGTAGCCGACGACCTCGGAAGCCATGAAGTATTTCGCCGGGTCGTTCGACTTGCCGCGCGAGCGGCGCTCGATCTGGCCGGTCTGGTGGATGCCGGGAACGGTGACGGTGACGCGGGCGTAGTTCAGCGTCGCCGAGCGTTCGCCGTCGAAAACTTTGTTGGGATCGTCGGATTTCTTGCGTGTGGTGGCAATGAAGATCGAGTGATTGCCCGAGATTTCGGTCACCGGCGTGGACATGACGGCGCTGCCGAGCAGTTCCTCGGTTTTGCGGCCGCCGCAGCCGGCGATCAACAGGGCAAGTGCAAGAATGTAAATCGTCTTCAAACGCACGTCAAAAATTCCACTCCGGCCAAAAGGCCCATATACCCCCGCGGCACCTCCCGGACAGTGAGAGTGCGGCAGAAGTAAGTCGTGTCCAGCCGAAATGTGATCAGCGTCGGGTCACAGCCATCGCACTGTTGCGCGAAAGCCAGAATGGCGGCAGGAACGCAGGGATGTTGGAGAAGGGCAATACCTCGGGTTTGAGCCTGATGCCCAGCACGTCGCGCATGAAGGCGCGGCGCGCCTCGATGCGGCGCCATGCCTCGGGATAGCGGGCCGCGATCTCCTCGCGCAGGGACTCATCGGCAAGCGCGATACCGTCTTCGATGTTGGTGGTGAAATAGCTGGTTCCGGTCGCCGGAATGATGTCGACCTGCAGCGCCATGCCCGATTGCAGCTTGATGTCCGAGCCGGAAAACACCGGCGAATGCATCCATTCGTCGATGTGGACGAGATGGCCGGGATTGAGCGAGACGCCGAAGAACGGGTCGCCTATGCGGTCATGCACGGCTTTCCAAAGCGCTCCGCCGGCAACGCCTATGCCGATGGTCTCGTACCAGTCGACGACGGCGGCGAAATAGGGCGCTACCAGCTGTTCGACATAGTCGCTTATCTCGCGCGGCAGTTCGGCCGCGCTCTCGACCAGGAAGCCGGCGCGGGCGTTGAGCGAGCCCTGGATGCCATAGGCCATGGTGACGGGATCGCCGCGCTTGATGATGTCGAGGCGGGCTAGGCAAGCCGTAGGGCGCACGCCTGCCGGCGGACAGCATCGGGTGGCAGCACAGGGGCAGGCCGTTGATCCCCATCAGCCGCGCGGCCTGCAATTCGCTCATGCCGGGCTCAATATTCCCAAGCACGTTGCGCAGGCCCTGCGAGGAAAAGGTCGCGGCGAATTCGAAGGACGCCAATTGGTCTGCCTCGTTGATGGCGCGTAGGCCGTCGGATGGGTTCATCAACAGGTTGGCGGCGTTGACCACCGCGCCTCTGTCGCCGGCCAGTGTGCGCAGCGTATCGGCGATGAAGGACGGCAGGTCGAGCGTCGTCTCGCCAAAGCCGCCATCGCCGGGGCCGAACGGCTTCCAGCCGATGGCGCCGATCTTCTGGCCGGCTTTCAGGCCGCAGGCGGCAAGCGTGTCGGATAGAGAGGCCGAGCGGTCGCGTGGCTGCGCCGGCAGCGAGAAGGTCTGGTATAGGACGCGCTGGTAAGGCCCGTCGCAGATTTCGGCATAGCCCCAACCCTCATTGCCGACGAGAAGTTTTGGCTGGCTGCCGGGAACGATGACCAGCAGCGTCTCCTCGAAACGCGGATCGTAACCACTGAGATAGGCGACATTGGCCGCGTGCTCGCGGTCGCCATAGACGGCAAAGGCGTCGAGCCCGGCCTCGGCGCCGCGCGCCAGCAGAGCCTCGATGCGCGCTTCGTAGGTCCGCCGCTGAACTAGCGGCATCACTGTTGGTTCGCCGAATTCAGGAAGGTCTATGGTCTTCAGGGCGACAGCCGAAACAGGCATGAAGATGGCTCCAATGGATTCCTGCTGGCGCGTCAAAGCGGCCGCGCCGCATCGGTGGCTGCAAACGGCGAATTGTGCAATAGGCTTCGCCTTCGAACCATTCGATCCAGAGGTGACGGCGCCATGAACAGTTTCTCCTCCCGTGTCGCCACCGCCGCAGCCGCGATCCGCGAGATCTTTCCCGAAACGCCGCTGCAGGAAAACGACTATCTGTCGAAGAAGACGGGGGCTCGGGTGCTGTTGAAGCGCGAGGATCTTTCGCCGGTGCGCTCCTACAAGATCCGCGGCGCCTTCAACTTTTTCCGCAAGGCGCTTGCCGCCGGCAACGAGGCCGAGCTGTTCGTCTGCGCCTCGGCCGGCAACCATGCGCAGGGCTTTGCCTTCGTCTGCCGCCATTTCGGCAAGAAGGGCGTGGTCTTCATGCCGGTGACGACGCCGCAGCAAAAGATCGACAAGACGCGGCTGTTCGGCGGCGATTTCGTCGAGATCAGGCTGGTCGGCGACTTCTTCGACGACTGCTACCGCGCCGCCTTCGAATTCACCGAAAGTTCCGGCGCGCATATGGTGCCGCCCTTCGACCACAAGGATATTATCGAGGGGCAGGCGACGGTCGCCTATGAGATCGCCGACCAGATGCCAGGCGCGCGCATGCCCGACATCATCATGCTGCCGGTCGGCGGCGGTGGCCTGGCCGCGGGGGTGACGCACTATTTCGCCGATCAGCAACGTGACGCGCGCTACGTCTTTTGCGAACCGGCCGGTGCGCCGAGCCTGCATCAGAGCCTCGCCAGCGGCAAGCGCGTCCGGCTCGCCAATGTCGACAATTTCGTCGACGGCGCGGCGGTGGCCGAGATCGGCCGCGAGCCGTTGCGCCACCTCAAGGAGTTCGCCGCTCAGGCGGTGCGGCTGATCCCTGAGAACCGGCTCTGCGCCACCATGATCGAGATGCTCAACATCGAAGGTGTGGTGCTGGAGCCGGCCGGTGCCTTGGCGATCGACGCGTTGAAGGATTTTTCGCGCAAGGAAATCCGCGGCAAGACCATCGTCGCGGTGGTGTCGGGCGGCAATTTCGATTTCGAGCGGCTGCCCGACGTGAAGGAGCGGGCGCTGCGCTTCGAGGGGCTGAAGAAATATTTTATCATCCGCTTTCCGCAGCGGCCGGGCGCGCTGCGCGACTTCCTCGAACTGCTCGGTCCCGACGACGACATCGCGCGCTTCGAATATCTGAAGAAATCGGCGCGCAATTTCGGCTCTGTGCTTATTGGCATCGAAACCAAAGACCGGCGAAACTTCGATTTGCTGAGGGCGAATTTCGAGGCCGAGGGCGTGCACTATCAGGACATCACCGACAACGAGACCCTGGCCGGGTTCATCATATGAGCGGTACAGCCTGCCACCCGAAGCTCGAAGAGCGAAGGGTGGTCTTCGTCGCGCTGTTTTCCGGCATCAACGTCGGCGGCAACCGCATCGTCAAGATGGCGGAGTTGCGAGCGTTTTTCGAAGAGTTCGGTTTCTCGGACGTCGCCAGCTATGTACAGAGCGGCAATGTCGTGTTCCGGGCCAGGAAGGGCGACGCCGCCACGCTGGCGAAACAGATCGAAATGGCGTTCGAGAAAAAATGGGGCTTTCACTCGCGCATCATGGTGCGCGATCTCTCCTGGTTCGAACGGTTGGTGAAGGAGAATCCTTATCCGGAAGTCGCCGGCGATCCGACCAAGCTTCACGCCTACACGCTGGAGCGCCAGCCGACGGCGGACGAGATCGCCAGGCTTGCCGAAAAATGCACCGGCCCGGAAAGCTTCGAGGTCAGGGACGACGTGCTCTACCTCAAGGCGCCGGACGGGCTCGGCAAATCGGTGTTCGCCGGGCTGATCCCGCGCGTGCTGAAAGTGCCCGGCACCGCGCGCAACTGGCGCTCGGTGCTGGCGCTGCTGCAGATGGCGCGTTCGCTTTGAATCGCTTAGATCTGCATTGCGGTCGCGATGCTAATTAAGTCTCGGCTAAACAACAAGGGCGGCGCGGCGGCGACTCACTACAAATTGAGTTATGGCGATACTTTCGATTTTGACGGGGTGCCCGACCCGGACAGCAGCGCATCGAGGAGCGGAGGCCGCTTCGGCTATACGATCGGTGGCGGTGTCGAATGGGCCTTCGCCGACAAATGGACCACGAAGCTGGAATACCAGTACTTCGACTTCGGCAAGGTCCGTTTGACAGATATCGAGGGCAACGACGCAAGGGTGAAGATCGACGCCCATACGATCAAGATCGGCCTGAACTACAAGTTCTGATCGATCCGTCGTTCCGACAATTCAGATGGCGTCGCAACCAAGTGACGCCATAACGTTGTCCGGGGCTGGCCAGCTTCCGGCGTTCGGCGTTGCGGCTGACAGCAGATCAGGTCGCCGGAGCCTGCTTCCACTCGAAAGTCAGCTCCTCGCGGAAGGCGAAGCGCTTGATGTGATCGGCAACGACGCTCTCCATGCGCTCCAGCGATCCACTTTCATCCGTCGACACCGTGATATGCAGCGCTGCCGCATCGGCATCGAGAACCGTGCGGCCGAGCGACAGATCGATGGTGCCGTGGTTCGGATCGAATTCGACGGGAGATTTGTGCGCCCAGTGCTTGCACAGCTGCTGCAAATAGCGGCTGGCATATGCGGTGGTGACATCGGCACGGCTGGTCGGCATGAACGAATTCTCCTGGATGAGGCACTGGCTTTGCTTGGCTGGCGCGACAGGCAGGTAAATAGGTGCCGTTGGTCGAAATGGCAAAGGCGGCCGGCTTGTCGGCGCGGCCGCCTCGCTCAAGATGGCGTGATCGCTACCAGGTGCCGGTGTTCGGCATCGATGCCCACGGCTCGGCCTTGGGCTTGGCCGGGCCCTTCTGCAGCAGTTCGAAGGAGATGCCGTCCGGCGACTTGACGAAGGCCATGTTGCCGTCGCGCGGCGGCCGGTTGATGATGACGCCATTGTCCATCAGATGCTGGCAGGTGGCGTAGATGTCGTCGACCTCATAGGCGAGATGGCCGAAATTGCGGCCGCCCTTGTACTCCTCCGGATCCCAATTGTAGGTCAGTTCGATCAGCGGCGCCTTCTCAGTGATGCCGCTTTCTACATCCTCGGAGGCGGCGAGGAAGATCAGCGTGAAGCGGCCCTGCTCGTTTTCGTAGCGGCGCACTTCCTTAAGGCCGAGCTTGTTGCAGTAGAAATCAAGCGAGACATCGACGTCGGCGACACGGACCATTGTGTGGAGGTAGCGCATGGGATTTCCTCGGGGATGTTTGGGTTGCGAGGCAACATAAGGTCCACCCCGCCGAAGGGCAACGAGCATCGGACTGGAAAAGTGGTCACCGGTTTTGGAAAAATCAGATTGCTCTGACAAAAGCGCCGGACACAAGTGGTTGCCGATTTCGGCAAAATCCCTTGCAAATTGCCGACCGGTTGACCGCCTTGATGGATCGTCATTGCTGCCGGCAGCGACGCCGGCAAACAACAAGTCAGCTATTCCTGTATTCAACCGTGAAAAAAGGCACGGCAGGTCTTGCACACCCCGGAAGCGGCGGTGTTAATCTAATGTCAAGAATCACTTGCGGTTTTCTTGAAAAAAGGGGGCGTTCTTATGGGGGATAAGGCCTCTTTCACGAGGCGGGATGAGAACCTTGACGGCGCCCTGAAGCGCGACAGTGGCGGCGATAGCGCCGACCTTGTCGAAATCGCCGGCGCCATCAAATGGTTCGACGTGGCCAAGGGCTACGGTTTCATACTACCCGATGACGGTTCTTCGGGCGACATCCTCCTCCATGTCACCTGCCTTCGAAAGGACGGTTTTCAGACGGCATTGGAGGGCGCGCGTGTCGTGTGCCTTGTCAAGCATGGCGACCGTGGTTTGCAGGCGTTCCGGGTGCTGTCCATGGACACCACCACCGCGGTCCATCCGGCTGAGATGCAGGAACAGCGCACCCATGTGGCGGTGACGCCGGAAAGCGGGCTCGAGCGGGCGCTGGTCAAGTGGTTCAACCGCACCAAGGGTTTCGGCTTTCTGACGCGCGGCGAGGGCACCGAGGATATCTTCGTCCATATGGAGACGCTGCGCCGCTATGGCATCACCGAGCTCAGGCCCGGACAGGTCGTGCTGGTGCGTTTCGGACGCGGTGACAAGGGCCTCATGGCTGCCGAGATTCACCCCGATATGGGCACCTTGCCGGTCGCGCATTAGGACGCGAGCCCTTACGATGAACTCCAGCCGACCAATTCAGGACGGCTCTTTTTCTTGGTTTCACCACGATCTTATCCGAATACCTGAGACCACTTTTAGGGATCATGGTCTTTGGTCGAGGATTTCCAATGGCGTACAGGAACTGGCTGACAGCGGGCGCGCTCTGCGTCATCGTTGCGGTAGCCGCAGGCGCTTACTTCTATTCCGGGCAGCCGACCGCATCCCAGCAGACGATCGCCGGCGGTCAGGCGATGATCCTTCCCGTCGATCCGACACCCTTGGTCGTGGCGACGAAAGGCGGCGATAAATCCTTTTCGATCGAAGTCGCCGACACCGACTCGGAACGCGAGGCCGGCCTGATGTATCGCCAGGATATGGCCGACAATCATGGCATGCTGTTCGTCTTCGAGATGCAGAAGCAGGTCGGCTTCTGGATGCACAACACGCCGATGCCGCTCGACCTGATCTTTGTTGGACAGGACGGCAAGGTCCGGGCCGTCAAGCACGGCACTCCATTGTCCGATGCAGTCATCTCGCCGGGTGTGCCAGTGCGCTTCGTGCTGGAGCTCAAGGCCGGCACCGCCGCCAAAAACGGCATCGACCATGGCGATCTGCTGCGCCATCCGGCCGTCGGCACGGTGTACGGCCCCGGCATGCCGCCATCGGACAAGGGCAACGCGCCCACGCCCGGCGCCGGCTGAGCCGCTCCCGATGCAATTCTTCTCCCATGACGGGTTCGACTTCGCCTTCCTCGACCGCCTGCCGGCGTCGGGGGCGGGCGATCCGGTGCTGATGATCCACGGCTTTGCCTCCAGCCACTATGTCAACTGGGTATCGCCCGGCTGGTTCAAGACGCTGAACGATGCCGGCTATCGCGCCATCGCCTTCGACAATCGCGGCCACGGCTCGTCGTCGAAAAGCTATGACGAGGCCGACTACACCCCGGCCAAAATGGCTTCGGACGCGGCGGCCCTGCTCGACCATCTCGGCATCGGCCGCGCGCATGTCATGGGCTATTCGATGGGCGCGCGCATCGCGGCGTTCCTGGCGCTGTCCGATCCCGACAAGGTGGCGACGCTGGTCTTCGGCGGCCTCGGCATCGGCATGGTCGACGGCGTCGGCGACTGGGATCCGATCGCCGAGGCGCTGCTGGCCGACGATCCGGCCGCCACCAGCCATCCGCGCGGTCGCTCCTTTCGCGCCTTTGCCGATCAGACGCGCAGCGACCGCCGGGCATTGGCTGCCTGCATCGCCACGTCGCGCGAACTGCTCAGCGAACACGACATGACGCGCATCGCCCAACCGACGCTGATTGCGGTCGGGACGACAGACGATATCGGCGGCTCGCCCGACGAGCTCGCCGCGCTGATGCCGAATGCCAAGTCATTTCACATCGACGGCCGTGACCATATGCTGGCGGTGGGCGACAAGACCTTCAAGCAGCGGGTTTTGGAGTTTTATGCCGAGAATCCGCTTTAACCGGTAAGCGATTTTCGGGCGATATGGATTGGGCGGCCGGCGAGGGGTGGCAAACAATGGCACAATGGGGAAGAAGCGCCGACGCTCTGCCGGGCCCCGTCGTGACAAGCAAGTTCGGCAAGCGTTCCGTCATCCTGGCGCTGCTCGCCTTCGGTGCCGGTGTGATAGCGCTGACCACAATGGTGGCGCTGCCGACCCACGCATCCGAGCGTGCCCAGACATCGCCACGGGTTTCTTCATGGCGGTTTTCCTGCTGGCAGGGCCGTTGGCGCATATTGCCGGATTGATTTTCGGGCTGATGGCGCTGGTGCGTTCGAACGATAGCCGCGTGCTTGGGGTCGTCGGCATTCTGCTCAACGGCGGCTCCCTGGCGGTTGGCTTCCTGCTGCTTGTGGCAATGGCATCGACGATAGGCGCTTTCACCTGATCGGGGACGAGTAATGGCCGGATGGGGAAGAAGCACGATAGCAATGCCCGGCGTGGTGGGGCGGAGCAGCTTGGGCAAACGCTCGGTGATCCTGGCCCTGCTGGCGTTCGCAATGGATTTTGCGGCGGTGGTCACGCTGGCGTTGATGCCAGGCGAGGCGTCGCTGGCCGCTCAAAACGTCCTCGGCGGGGTTTTTCTGGTGGTGTTTCTCGTTGCGGCGCCGCTGGCGCACATCACCGGCGTGGTTTTTGGCTTGATGGCACTGGGACGTTCAAACGACAATCATGTCCTCGGCATCGTCGGTATCCTCCTCAACGGGCTGTCGTTGGTGATCGGCCTGTTCTTTGTTTGGGCGGCGACCAAGTCCGTTGGCGCCTTCAGGTGATCGATCTTCGTCTGGCTTGCAGCCGGAGGCGGTGCCGCTTTGGTTGACCTTCTCGTCACCTATATGGACATGCGCCCGCGCGATTTGGCGCCTGCACGCGTCAGCCCTGCAGCAGCGACCACGGTGGCGCTGGAAAGGCTGGACAGCGCCGCTTACATCGACCTCTACCGCGCTGTCGGCGAGCCGGTGCAGTGGGACCAGCGGCTGCGCATGCCGGCGGAAGACCTCGAGCGCCTGCTGGCGCTGCCCTCGACACATATCCATGTGCTGCGCGTCGAGGGCGAGGCCGCTGGCCTGTGCGAATTCAACGGCGTCGGCCAGCCTGAGGTCGAGCTGGTTCATTTCGGGCTGGTTCCCGCCTTCCAGGGTCGCAGGCTCGGCCCGTTCCTGCTCGACCAGGCGCTTCGCGCCATCTGGTCGCGGGCGCCGCAAAGGGTCTGGCTTCATACCGACACATACGACCATCCGGCCGCGCAATCGGTCTACAGGCGCGCCGGTTTCAAAGCCTATGCGCAGCGCATGGGGACATTTCCGGATTAGGATTTGAGCGTTTCTAGAGACCGCGCCAGGTTTTGCCTGGCTTGGGGCTCGAACCTCTGGCGGAATTCCTGCGAGTGAAAAATATGCTGGCGCGCGAGGAAAGTCTTGAGAATCACGCCGCGGCCGGCGCGCCACATCGGCTCCTCGACCCAGCCATATTCGCGGCGGACCGCTTGTTCGTAGGCGTCGAAAGCGTCGGGTGACGCACCCAGGATCGCCAGGTCCATGTCGAGGAAAAGCGCTGCGTCGCGGAGGGCGTTCTCATCGGCAAGGCCCCGTGGTTGAAGGCTGGGCAGCTCATGCGTGGCGGTGGCGACGATCATCGCCGCTATGCGGCCGAGGCGCTCCGGATCGGTGCGGGCGCCAAGTTTGTCCTGAGCAAGTGCCGCACTCCTGGCCTCGTTGTCCTTGGCGCGGCTGTCATAGATGGCGTCATGGAACCAGATTGCGGCTTCGACGGCGCCGGAATCATGCAGCGATGCTCGATATTCGTCCGCCAGCGCCAGCAACGCCTCTATATGGGCGAGGTTGTGATAGTGGCGATCCGGAGCTTGATAGAGCCGGCAAAGCGCGCGTTTCAGCGGGGCGTCGATCAAGGGTTCGTTTTCCATGGCGGCTTGAATTTCCGTGAACCAAATCCATTTCACCGAGCACTAAGGAAAATTGAGTTCAATCGTGCTATGATCTGGCTTATATGTGCCGCCGGAGAATAGGCAAGCGGCCAGGACGCAGGACAAGACGTCGATGAACAGCATCAGCATTTCCCGCCCCACAAAGGTGCAGCCGGTCGATCCGATCTGGCGTTCGGTCCGCGACGAGGCGATGGAAGCGGTCAACCGCGACCCGCTTCTGGCGGCGTTCCTCTATTCGACCATCCTCAACCAGGAGAGCCTGGAGGAAGCTGTCATCCATCGGCTCGCCGAGCGGCTCGCGCATCAGGACATCGGCTCCGACCTCATCCGCCAGACGTTCAAGTCGATGCTGGCCGACGACAAGGAATGGTCGTCGATCGTTCGTGTCGACATCCAGGCCTATTACGACCGCGATCCGGCCTGCGACCGCTTCATCATGCCAGTGCTCTATTTCAAGGGTTTCCATGCCATCCAGACGCACAGGCTGGCACATTGGCTGTGGAATCAGGGCCGCAAGGATTTCGCGCTCTATCTGCAGAGCCGCTCGTCCTCGGTGTTCCAGACCGACATCAACCCGGCCGCCCGCATCGGCAAGGGCATCTTCATCGACCACGCCACCGGCCTCGTCGTCGGCGAGACGGCGGTGATCGAGGACGATGTGTCGATCCTGCACGGCGTGACGCTGGGCGGCACCGGCAAAGCCGGCGGCGACCGTCACCCCAAGATCCGTTACGGCGTGCTGATCGGCGCCGGCGCCAAGATTCTCGGCAATATCGAGATCGGCCATTGCTCGAAGATCGCGGCAGGCTCGGTCGTGCTGTCGCCGGTGCCGCACAACAAGACGGTTGCCGGCGTACCGGCCCGCGTCGTCGGCGAGACCGGCTGCGACCAGCCTTCGCGGCAGATGGACCAGCTTTTGCCGTCGCAGTCGATGGACCAGGTCGTCAGCTTCGACATCTGATTTGCAACACCCGGCGTGCCGGACTGAGTCCGGTTGCCGGCGCCGTTGCCTCTGGAGCATGATGCCGAAAAGTGTGAAGCGGTTTTCGGACGACATCATGCTCTACCTCCTTGATTTAGAGGCGGATTTGGATTCGACCTGAAATCATCCGGCTCCAGGGTTCGCGTTCTATCCAACCGGCTTGCCTTTACATCGCCATTGTCGACGTGCCAGAAGCGCGTTCCAACGAGCAAGCCCGACGATCGGAGAAGACTTTTGAAGCCGGACGAAATCAGAAAGCTGGACGCCTATTTCAAGCGCGTCTTCCAGAATCCCAAACTCGAGGTGAAGGCGCGGCCGCGCAAGGAAGATTCGGCCGAGGTCTATGTCGGCGACGAGTTCCTCGGCATCGTCTTCAAGGACGAGGACGACGGCGACTATAATTTCTCGATGGCGATCCTCGACATCGATCTGGCCTGAGCCCAGAGGGCTACGGACTTCGGCGATTGGCGGCAGCCACCTGCGCCATCGTCATCCCGGGGAGAAGCAGCCGCACAGCGGCGTCGCTGAGACCCTGGGATACATTCCGGGCCTCGGCTCAGGAATGTGGCGGTCCAGAACTGCCTCTGCTGCTTCCCAACAGTAATTCTGCACCGCTTCGCTGCCTTAAGGGCATGGAACGGATCCTCGGGTCCGCGCGGCTTCGCGCCCGTGTATGACAAAAGCGGAGGGCCGCTACCGTGCGGTCTTTAAGACGCGCGTGGCCTCGGCGACGATAGCGGCGTCAAGCGCCGGCCAGTTGCCCAGCAACTCCCGGGGAAAGCGGTAGGTCAGGCTGAGGCTGTCGCCGACCTGGATGTCGCGCTCGCAGGGCGCCAGCGATTCCTCAGCGCTCGGTCCGCTCAGGCAGCGGGCGACGAACGGGTCCTTGCCGGGCCGGCCGGCGACCGCAAGCACCTCGTTGAGATAGCCTGATTTTTCCGTAAAACCGTAAATCGTCGTGCCGCCGGGGCCGGGCGCGCCGGGCTGGCTGATGAGCGCGCTATAGATCGGCGCGAAACGGCCGCTCATGTCGCGCGACATCATCTGCGGTTCAAACGACAGGAAGATGATGTTTTTGGCGGCCCCCGTGTGGTTGAAATCGTCGCGGGCGGCTTCGCTGTAACCGTCCATCTGGGGATAGCGCAGATAGAGGTCGAGGCGCGAAGCGATGCCGTCGCGGCGCGCCTGCAGGAAGCGGATGGCGTTGGCCGGCACGGCAATGACATTGTTGCCGATCACTACCCTGTGGACCGTGATGTCGTCGGTGTAGCCGGCCATGGCGATCGAGCGGCCGAACCATTTTCCGCCAAGGCTGATCGCCAGCGACAGCAGCGCCAGTGCGGCAAAAGCATAGAACACCCGCTTCATCAGCACGGAATCGACGACGTTGAACTCTTCTGCGGTCGCTGCCTGCTTCATCGCAATCCCCATAGTCGCCGCCCTCTGTCCCTGGGCGGCACACATGCCGCGGCATGGCTCTTGCTGCGCTGGACGCGACTGTGCGATTTCATGGTAAACGGAAGGTAAAGATGAGCCTGCTGCTACCCGTTCTCTTCGCTTTTGCCGTCGGGCTCACCGCCTGCGGGCTTACCGGGTCCGTGATGGAACTGGCGGCGGGCCGCCGGCTTGCCTTTGCCGAGCCTTATGTGTCGCCGGAGTACATCCTGCGCTCGCTGGCCACGACCGCTTGCGCCGGGCCGTTCATGCTCGCCAACGAGGCGCTCGATGCACGGCGCGAAGGCCGCATTTCCACGCTCATGCTGATGTCCTGCGGCTGCACGGTGATCGCCTGGGCGCTGGTGCTGGGCATCGTGCTGATCGCCATTGCCTCCTGGGGCATCAGCTCTCCTGGTGCGCTTCAGCTTTTGGTGGAATCGCTGGCGCGGTATTTGCCTTGAGGCAATTGCGGGAGAAAACCGGCACGCGGTTTTCCTCGGATTGTTCTAGGGTTTGTCCCGGCCTGCGACGAATCGGAGACTGCAAATGCCGACCTACGCAATCGACGGAAAAGCGCCCCGTTTCGAGGATGCCGACAGCAACTGGATCGCGCCGGACGCTACGTTGATCGGCGACATCAGCGTCGGCCGCAATGCCGGCTTCTGGTTTGGCGTGGTCATCCGCGGCGACAACGAGGCGATCGTCATCGGCGCCGACAGCAATGTCCAGGAACACACGGTGATGCACACCGATCCCGGTTTTTCCCTGACGATCGGGCAGGGCTGCACGATCGGCCACCGCGCCTTGCTGCATGGCTGCACGATCGGCGACAACAGCCTGATCGGCATGGGCGTCATAGTCCTCAACGGCGCCAGGATCGGCAAGAATTGCCTGGTCGGCGCCGGCGCGCTGGTCACCGAAGGCAAGGAGTTCCCCGACAATTGCCTGATCGTCGGCTCGCCCGCGCGGGTGATCAGGACGCTGGACGACGCCGCGGTCGCCAGGCTGCGCGCGTCGGCCGCGCACTATGTCGCCAACGGCAAGCGCTTCAAGGCCGGGCTGAAGAAGGCCTGAACTCTATTCCTGTTTGACGATGATCCTTTCCGAACGGCAGGTCAGCGCAGCAAAAACCGGTTCTCACTTTTCGCTGCCGCGGTCCTTCGGTTCGGGATCATGGTCTGAAATAGTGGAGCCGGCCCGGGGACGGGGCCGGCTCCTTAAAACCCGGTCGTTGGGGACGGGGAGGGTGGGGACTCGACCGGGCTTTCTCGTTAGGCACGTCGCATTATTCGATGTGCTTGACCTCTGTAATGGCGTCCTAGCGGACGCTGGCAACCGCGTCGGCGCGACCGTCATTGATCGTCACCCACACGCCGGAATTCTGGTCGGACTGGCGCTTCAGGTAGGTGTAGTCGGTGTCGGTCCAGGACAGCACCTTGGACTCCAGATTGTCGAGGATGAACTCGCCGAGGCTGGTGCGCACGGTCAGCACCGCATGGCCGTCGCCATTTTGTTGGCGCGCTACGGTCATCAAGAGATTGCCGGCGGGAACGCCAAGCGCCATCAATTCGCGGCGCTTCTCCAGCGCATAGTCCTCGCAGTCGCCGAAGCCGCTGTCGGGATAGGACCAGACCTCTTCCTTGCCCCACATTTCCATGTCGGTGCGCGGCACGATCCGGGTGTTGACAGAATTGTTGACGTCGACGATCGCCGCCCACAGCTTGCGGGTCAGTTCGACCGGTGCCTGCTTCGGCGTGCGCTGAGCGCACTCCTGCGGCAGCTTCTGGCAGAATTCGTAGTGACCGACCGGCTGTGTCGTGCGGCCGCCAGTGTGCATGTAGGCCGGTCCTGCTGCTTGCGCCGTTCCCCAAGCGGAAAGCTGCATCGCCATTGCCAAGAGCAACAGCTTGCCCCAAATCTTTGCCATTCGTCAGTCTCCCCGTTTGAGGAGACAATGACAGCGTTGGATTTATTTGACGCAAAAACCCGAAGTAGACATTGAGTAAAAGCTCAATAGAATACGCGTAAAATTTGACCTATTTTAAAATAACATCGTTCAGGTCTCGGCGTAAACCCGCGGTGTCGGGGCGCGGATTTCCGGGTGGAGCCGTGGATTTGCTGCGTGCCGCTACAAGCTGGAGAGGCAGGCGGAACGCCGGCAACAAAAAACCGGCCGCGCAGGGCCGGTTCGTTTTTGCTGCCTGTTGCCGATCGTTCAGGCGCGCGGGGCGTTGAACTCGGAATCGAGCGTTTCCGGGCGTTGGATGACGGCGAATTCGATGGCAACGCCATCCTCGAAATGACGCACCACCTGGCCACGCATGGTGCCCAGCATGACCTGGATGCCGAGCGCCGGCTTGACGTCGATCTCGACCGCCGCGCCCGACAGCGACAGGTCGATGATGCGGCACTGATACTGGCGCCCATCGGTGAGCTGCAGCACGCTTGTCGGGTTGCGCGGCGCCACGCGTTCGTGGCGGCGGTCTTCCGGCAGGTCGAGTTCATGCTTGTTGGCGAGCCAGGTCAACTGCGCGGCCAGTTTGTCCTTCTTGCGATCCGAGGCAATGACGGTCATGGCAAAGCCGTCCTGCGAAGTGCGCGTCACCACGCCCTCGATGCGGCCGATATGATCGATATAGGCAATGATTTTTTCGCCCGGCATGCCGACGCGCTCGGTGCGCAACGCGACATTGCCCGGTGACATATCGACGACCTGGCAAGGGTGTTCGGTGCGGTCCTCCAGCATGAAGCGCCCGTAGATCTTGACCCGGACGCGCTGAAAGTTACGCCTTTCGGCGCGGGACGGTGCGTATTCGACCGCCGCTGACCTCATGACTGCCTACACCCCGTTGGCATTCCCGCGTCGTGCGTGGAATCTCGGCAAAAACTACAGCCAAGCAGGTTAACAAAGGGGAAAAGTGGGCCCCCGATAGTTAAGATTAGCGCCGGCTTGGAGACTATTGCTCGCGCCCGCCGTCGAACACGACGAGGTGGCGGATACGGCGCGACCGACCGAGCGCCGAGATGGTCTCCGGCGCTTCGAGTTCGGGAGCCAACGACGGAACGGATATTTCCGGCCGGTTTTTCAGGAACATCGGGTCCTTGTCGGGATCGATGACGCGGATGGCATCGATCAGCGCATCGGTGATCGGGTCGGCGCCCAGCCAGAACGGCTTTTCCACGGCGCTGATGACACCGAGGCAGCGCGGGTTCTCGAGGCCGCCATCGAGCGGCAGCGCAAGCAGTTCGAAGTGGTTGGAACGGCCGTTGCGGCTGAATCCCTCATAAGTGATCGACACCACGGATTTCTGCTCGAAAACGCCGTGAATGAGGCGCGACACCAGCCGCTGGTCCTTCTCACGCCATAGCGAGGGGAACGAAAAACCCTTGAGCTCGCGGCCGTAGCCGGCGCAAAGCCTGGTGCCGGCAAGCCGGAACACCGCTTCGCCGCGCGTATCCCTTTCCAGGATGAAGGTGTCGGCCAAAAGCGCCTTGATGTCGGCCGGTTCGACCTCCGAACGCTTTGGGGCAGGACGTCCACCACGCAGGCGATTCCAATAATGGAACAGCGCGATTGATCCGTTCTGGTTCATGCTATGAAACTCCGCGCATTCTGCCGTCTGATGGTCCCATCGGTGAACAGAAAGGGCGCCCTCCGATGACCTACATGCGTTCCGGAGCAGGATGCGTGCCAGCGTCGTTAAGACTTGTTCACGGGTCGGGGGCGTTAAGGTTAACAAGTGGTTTACGTTGCGCGCGCAGGCTTGCCATGGCACACCAAAACCACTCCAGAAGCGGTCGTTTCGCGACGACCAACAGCACTTCGGTCAATAGTTTAGGGGAGCAGGGGGGCTCGACCAGCCGTTCAAGGGAAACCTTGGACGGCTTCTTTTTGATTCGCGCCCCTGGTGATTCGCGGTTGTGATTCGTAGTTTGTGATTTGTCCGGGCATGGCCTAGATGCTCGCGACGACACGCAAATCCCTGGATCAGAGCATATGAGCGAACCGGCCGGCCCCTTGGAGATCGAACAGACCGCGGAGGCGCCGCCGCCGCGCCGCGAGCCGGTGTTCAACCTGCCACCGGTGGTGCTGGCGGTGATCGGCATCTGCGTTGCCGTCTTCCTGCTGCAGCAATATGTGCTGACCGAAGAGCAGCAGATAACATTGCTCACCGATGGCGCCTTCATTCCCGTCCTCTACACCGGCCAATACGGTTTCGACTGGTTCCTCTTCACCCGTCCTTTCACATATGCCTTCATGCATGGCGGCGTTGCTCACATTGCCATCAACATGGTTGCGCTGGCCGCCTTCGGGTCGCCGCTGGCCAACCGTCTCGGCTGGTTCTGGTTCGCCTTGTTTTTCGCCGCCACCGGGCTGGCCGCGGTGGTGCTGTTCTGGGCGGTCCATCCATACGGCGAAGCACCGCTGGTCGGCGCTTCCGGGGCGATATCGGGCATGATGGGTGCGGCGGCTCGCTTCGGGTTCCGTACCGACCGCTCCTCCGGCAGGGCGGCCTTTGCCGGTCCCGTGCTGCCGATCGCAGTCGTTTTGCGCATGCGCGGCGTCGTCAATTTTCTCGGCGCCTGGATGGTCATCAATCTCGCCACCGGCCTTTACGGTCTCGGGCTCGGAGAACCCGGCCAGATCGCCTGGGAAGCGCACATTGGCGGCCTCGTCGCAGGCTTCTTCGGATTGCGCTGGTTCGACCGGCGCTGGCGGGCGCCTGAATGGGAGATCCCCGACGACCAGCGCACCCCCGACTAGCGCACTCTATTGGCGCACCCCACTGGCACACCCCACTGGCACACCCCACTGGCACACTTGAAAAGCAACCGATCACGGCGCACGATGTTCACTCTTATGTGAAGCCGGTCAGGGCGGGAGCTGGCTAGCCAAGCAGGAGGAGGAGGACGCCATGACGGTTAAGGCAATTCTCGAGAGAAAAGGCCATGACGTGTTCACGCTCGGGCCGAATGTAAAGCTCAGCGAAGCCATTCGAATCCTGGCCGACCACAAGATCGGTGCACTGGTCATCACCAACGGCGATCGCAAGATCGTCGGCATCCTTTCCGAGCGTGACATCGTGCGGGTCGTTGCCAGGGAAGGCGCTGCCGCACTTGATATAACGGTACGCTCGGCGATGACGCCGAAAGTGAAGATCTGCAACGAGAACCACACGGTCAACGAGGTGATGGAGATCATGACCAAAGGCCGTTTCCGCCATCTGCCGGTGGAAAAGGATGGGCTGCTCGACGGTATCGTGTCGATCGGCGACGTGGTCAAGCGCCGCATCGAGGATGTCGAGCGCGAGGCCGACGAGATCAGGGCCTACATCGCAACAGCCTGACCTGACGAAGAAACCGCCGACCGGGAATGCCGGCCGGCGGCGTTCATTCTATTGGTTGTAGAGCGGCCGAAAGGGGCTGAAAAGGCCAGCCCGCTGCTTTGGGCGCTTGTCTCGCGAAGCGGTTTGCACTAGCGAAGACCGATACCCAAATTCGCGAAAATCGCAGTTTTCGCGAGCCAAAAGCGCAGGCCACCATGACCCTTATCGATACCCGCACGCCCGATGCCAAACGTTTTATTCCCGGCGCTACCGGCGATTGGGAGATCATCATCGGCCTCGAGGTTCATGCGCAGGTGACCTCGGAAGCAAAGCTGTTTTCCGGGGCGTCGACTACTTTCGGCGCGGCGCCCAACGCCAATGTCAGTCTGGTCGACGCGGCCATGCCCGGCATGCTGCCGGTCATCAATGAGGAATGCGTCAAGCAGGCGATCCGCACCGGCCTCGGATTGAAGGCGCAGATCAACCACAAGTCGGTGTTCGACCGGAAAAACTATTTCTATCCCGACCTGCCGCAGGGTTACCAGATATCGCAGTTCAAGCAGCCGATCGTCGGCGAAGGCACGATCGTCATTTCGGTCGGTCCCGACCGGCAGGGCGAGTTCGAGGACATCGAGATCGGCATCGAGCGCCTGCACCTGGAGCAGGACGCCGGCAAGTCGATGCACGATCAGCATCCCACCATGTCCTATGTCGATCTCAACCGCTCCGGCGTGGCGCTGATGGAGATTGTCTCCAAGCCCGACATGCGCTCCGCCGACGAGGCCAAGGCGTATGTCACCAAGCTGCGCACCATCGTGCGCTATCTCGGCACTTGCGACGGCAACATGGACGAAGGTTCGATGCGCGCCGACGTCAACGTCTCCGTTCGCAGGCCCGGCGGCGAATTCGGTACGCGCTGTGAGATCAAGAACGTCAACTCGATCCGCTTCATCGGCCAGGCCATCGAGTTCGAGGCGCGCCGCCAGATCGCCATCCTCGAGGATGGCGGCAAGATCGACCAGGAAACCAGGCTGTTCGACGCCGTCAAAGGCGAGACGCGCTCGATGCGCAGCAAGGAAGAGGCGCATGACTACCGCTACTTCCCCGATCCCGACCTTTTGCCGCTGGAGTTCGACCAGGCCTATGTCGACGCGCTGGCCAAGGAGTTGCCGGAACTGCCCGACGACAAGAAGGCGCGCCTGATCTCCTCACTTGGCCTGTCGATCTACGACGCCTCGATCCTGGTGTCGGAAAAGCCGATCGCCGACTATTTCGAGCAGGTGGCCTCGGGCCGCGACGGCAAGCTTGCCGCCAACTGGGTCATCAATGACCTGCTCGGCCAGCTTAACAAGGCCGGCAAGGACATTGAAAATGCTCCTGTAACACCGGAGCAGCTCGGTGCCGTGATCGACCTGATCAAGGAAGGCACCATCTCCGGCAAGATCGCCAAGGATCTGTTCGAGATCGTTTGGAACGAGGGCGGCGATCCGCGCCAGCTGGTCGAAAGCCGCGGCATGAAGCAGGTCACGGACACCGGCGCCATCGAGAAGGCGGTCGACGAAGTCATCGCCGCCAACCCCGACAAGGTCGAGCAGGCTCGCGCCAAGCCGACCATGGCCGGCTGGTTCGTCGGCCAGGTGATGAAAGCCACCGGCGGCAAGGCCAACCCGCAGGCGGTCAACGATCTGGTCAAGGCCAAGCTCGGTATCGAATAGAACAATGTTCGTCCGCACCGCCAGCGAACGTGACCTTGCCGCTGTCCGCGCGCTGCTGGTCGAAACCTGGCACGCAACCTACGACGCGATCTATGGCGCCCAGCGGGTGATCGAAATTACCGACGACTGGCATTCGATCGCCTCGCTCAAGGCGCGGCTGACAAGGCCGAACTCGGAATTCCTGGTCGCCGATGACGGCAAGCGTATCGGCGGCATGGCTTTTGCCGCCCCAACGGCGGATGCGAAGATCGTGTTGCTGAACCAGCTCTATGTACTGCCGGCCTGCCAGCGGCAAGGCATCGGCCAGGCCTTGCTGGACGAGGTCGAAGCCAGCTTTCCCGAGGCAAACACTTTGCGGGTCGAGGTGGAAGAGGCCAACGTGCCGGCCATCGCCTTCTACCGTTCGAAGGGATTTTTGCCGGCCGGCAGCACCGCCGATTGCGGCGGCGGTTCGGGGTTGCCGGCGCTGATCTTCGAGAAGCCGCTGGGATAAGCGTCCGACGAAACGTTCAGTGCTGTCCTTTCAGGACGACCAGATAGCCGCGTTCCACCGGCTGCCGGAAGGCGATCTGTTCGGATGTGCCCGGATCTTTCGATTGCTTTTCGATGACGTAGCCGCCGGGATGAGACTTGAGCCATTCCTCAGGCTTGTCGGCGTTCTCGAATGGCTTCTCTATTCGCCCAAGGAAACCGACCTCGCCCTGATAGTCGTAAGCGACGGCCCAGTCGGCGTCCTTTCGTTCGTCGATGAAGCTCGCCAGCGGCGTGAGATCGTAGCGTTTGAACACGGTCGCCGAGGCGGCGGCGTGGCCGATGGCGAAAAGGGCAAGCATGACAAAGGCCGTCGCCCTCAGCCTGGCTACTGAAATCTCGGCCATGAAGTAGCCCAGCAGAATGGTCGCGAACGGTAGTGCCGGCACGACATAGTGCGGCTGCTTGCCGGATATGGCGCTGAAGACCAGCAGCACCGCAATGAACGAGAACGACAGCAGGCGCAGGGCACGCAGATCCGGGGATTTCGTGTCGATGAGGCTGCGTATCCGGGCAGCCGGCTTCAGCCGCCACACCGGGGGGATAAAGGCCTAGGGCACGAACATGAGCGGCAACAGCATCAGGTAAAAGTAAAACGGCCGGCCATGCGAATTGTGCAGGCTTCCGGTAACCCGACCTGCCGACTGGTTCCAGACGAGGTCGTAGACGAAACTGCCCTTGGTCAGGATGGTCGCGGGCGCCAGCCATATGGCGACCGGGACAAGGGCGGCGAGAATTGCCAGGCCGGCTCCGGCAAAGAACTGCAAAGGGGCAAGGCCGGCTCGCCGGTCACGCCAGAGAGGATAGAGCAGGACGGGCGCGCCGATGTGAATGAGCACGACCGGGCCTTTGGCCAGCACGCCGAGCCCGATGAACAGACCCGCCAGCACCGCCTGCCAGCGGTTGCCGGTCCTGGCGAAGCCCAGCAACGCCAGCAGTGCGGCGACCACACAAGCCGTCAAAAGCATGTCGAACAGGATCAGGGTCGAATAGATGACAAAGACGGTGCTGCCGGCCACCAGCCAGGGGATGCGACTGGCGATGTCCGGGCGCTCGGGAAACAGGGTTTTGGCCAGAAGTGTCGTCAGCCAGATGACCAGCGACGAGGCGGCGAAGATGACGAGCATCGCCGCCGCGCGGCTCACACCGAAGATGTTCCAGACGAGATCGATGAGCCAGAACAACAGCGGCGGCTTCTGCAGATAGGGCGCAAAGTTCATCGTCGGTACGAAGACATGTCCACCGAGATACATCTCCCAGGCGACGCTGAGATAGCGCGTCTCATCGACCGGCAGTAGCGGACGGAAAGCGAGCGCGATGCAAAGCAGGGCCAGCAGGAAGAGGTAAGGCAGCAGCCGTTCAATTCGTGTCGGTATCAAGTTCGGGGACCGCCCAGGAAATGGTTTCCACGTCCGGTCGTGCACGATGCACCGTCTCCGGACCGGAGCAGAACCGCACCATGATTTTGGCCGAATTGCAACGATGCCGGCTTGGTATCGTGATTACGCCTGCGTACCGGCAAATAGTTGAAAAATTTGACGATTGGCTCCGAGTATGGCTTCAGGCCGAGCGCAGCGGCGGCGTCAATTCGCGCATCAGGAGTTCCAGCTCTCGCTGGTCGCCGGTGGCGGTCTTGTCGAAGATGGTTGCCAGCTGTGATTTGACGGTGCCGTCCGAGACGCCGCTGGCAGCCGCGATTTCACGCCGTGTCAGCCCGGCGGCGACATGGCCGGCGACACGCTTTTCCGCTGCGGTCAGTCCGAACAGCGCAGCGATCGCTTCCAGCGCCGGCACTGATGCGGCGCCGGCGGCGGCAATGAAAATGGCCGCGGCGGCGCGCGGCGATATGCGGGCCGAAATGTCGCGTCGCGCCAGAGGCATGACATGCGCCACCGCCGGAGACATGGCCTTCACCAGCGGAATGTTGATGCCGGACGGTCCGAGCGCGAATTCGTCGCGCGTGCCGAGCTGGACGGCGCGACCGATGGCGGTGTTGGCGTTGGCATAAGCGAAGGACAGCTGGCCGCGCACCGAGGACACTGAGGCGGTTTCGGTGAGCAGGGCTTCGGCTGCCGGATTGGCGAAAATGATCTGCATATCGTCGGCGACGATCAGCACTGGATGGTCGAGGCTCTCAAGGATCGAGCGAAAGATGTCGGCCTTGCGCCGCTCGGCCTCGAACAGGTCGCCGATGGTCACCGCACGCCGGACATGGGGGGCCAGCCTGGACATCAGGTCGATATCCCTGGCTGAAATCTGGGGCCTGTCCTTGTCGGTAACCACCATCAGCGTGCCGGTGCGCGCCGGCTGCTTCATCAGCGCTACCCAGAAGAAATCGTCGAGACGGTTGGGTTCCACCCACTCGCGCACGATGCGGCTTTCGAGCCAGTTCTGGCGGGCGTCGGGGCCTTGCAGGGCGTAGACGCTATCGACGGTGAACGGCATGTCGATTTCCATCTTCGGCACCGCCTTGAAGAAGGGCACCTCGCAGGCGTAGTCGCGCTGCAGCGGCTCAAGCAGGACCGGATCGCCGCAGGAAGTCGAAAACCGGGCCGAGTTTCTCGCCGTATCGACGACCGCCAGCATGGCAAGCCGGCCGAGCGCCAATTTGCAGATTGATTCGAGCGTCGATGGCCAACGGCCGACATCGGCAATCGAATCGTAAATCGCTTCGACGATCTGCGGCAGGGCGCGACCGAATACGTTGGCTTGGACAGACACGTAGAGCCTCGTAAGTATTGCAGCGTAGTGGCAGGTAACACACTGTCTCTGCGTGGGGCGCACACAACATAGCCGGCTTGGTTAAGTCTGTGAAACGTCTCACAGCGGCGTTCGGTGTATTGTGAGCGCTTACGGGCTGGCCAGAACGTGCCTGATGAGCCGTTGTCTAAGAGCGCTCGGGCCGGTCTGCGATACAAATCAAAGTGAACGGAATTGGAATTTTTCAGGGAATAAATGAGGAAACTTCCACATTGTCGATCAACCTAGTTCTGCCAAGCCACGCTGCGGCAAGCAGGCGGCCATCGCCGTCACGCCGCCACGAGGTGAGCGTCAGGCTCTCGCGTGCGGCGACGTAGTCGACGCTGTCGAAGCCTGCCTCGAGAAGCGCGGCAGTGGCTTTACCGGTAACGCCGTTTTCATCGGCACCGGCCGCGAGCGCTGCCGCCGTCTGGCGCAAGATGACATTGAGCTGTCGCGCGACGTCGAGCTCGGCGGCGTCGAGATAGGCGTTGCGCGACGACATTGCCAGGCCATGCGCATCGCGCACGGTTGGCGCGCCGACGATGTCCACCGGCAAGTCGAGATCGCGGCAGAGCTTTCGGACGACGCAAAGCTGCTGGTAGTCTTTTTCGCCGAAGATGGCGTAGTCGGGCAGGGCTTGCAGAAAGAGCTTGGCCACGACCGTGGCGACGCCCTCGAAGAAGGTCGGCCTGAAATCCGATTCCAGGCCAGAAGACGGGCCGCCGACCGAAATCTTCGTCGCAAAGCCTGCCGGATACATCTCGGAAACCGTAGGCGTGAAGGCAAGCTGTGCGCCGGCCTCGGTCAGCCGGTCGAGATCGCGGGCCAGCTGACGCGGATACTTGTCGAGATCTTCAGTGGGGGCGAACTGGGCCGGGTTGACGAAGATCGAGACGACGCAGCGATCGGCCGTTGCGAGCGCGGCCCCGACCAGCGAGATATGGCCGTCATGCAAAGCGCCCATGGTCGGCACCATGGCGACGCTCAGGCCTTCGCGCCGCCATTCGCGGATCTGCGCGCGAAGGCCGGGCACGGTGTCGACGACGAGCGGCTGGCTGATGGGGGGCCGGTTCATGCCTTGTCCTTGTCGCTCGCGGCTGAAAAGACGTGGCCCGGCCCGGGGAAGGTGCGGCTGCGCACCTCCGCTGCGTAGCGCGCCGCGGCATCGGCGACCGCGCTGCGCAAATCGGCGTATTCCTTGACGAATTTCGGCACCCGGTCGACCGTCAGGCCGACCATGTCGTCGATGACCAGGATCTGGCCGTCGCAATCGCGGCTGGCGCCGATGCCAATGGTGGGAATGGCAATGCGCCGGGTGAGGTCGGCGGCAACGGTCTCGACCGTGCCCTCGATGACCAGCGAAAACGTGCCGGCTTTCTCGACCGCGTCGGCGTCGCGCATGAGCGCGGCCACATTCTCCGGCGTGCGGCCCTTGATCTTGTAGCCACCGTCCTTTTCCACCGATTGCGGCTGCAAGCCGATATGGCCCATCACTGGAATGCCGGCCGCGACGATTGCCGCGATCTGGAGGGCGACTTCGACGCCGCCTTCCAGCTTCACCGCCTGGCAGCCGGTTTCCTCAGAGATGCGGCGCGCCGAGGCAAGGGCTTGCGCGGCCGAAGTCTCGTAGCTGCCGGCCGGCATATCGACCACCACGCAGGCCTTTGATGAACCGCGCATCACGGCCTGGCCATGGGCGATCATCATCTCCAGCGAGGCGCCGAGCGTGGTCTTGTGGCCATGCAGCACCATGGCAACGCTGTCGCCGACCAGGAGAAGGTCGACATGATCGTCGAGCAGGCGGGCGACGGGATAGGTGTAAGCGGTAAGGCATACGACCGGCACGCCGCCCTTGCGGGCGCGTATTGTCTTCGCACTGATCCTGGCGACAGCTGGGGCCATTCCTCACCTCCCGCAGCCGGCGTTGACTACAGCGCCGCGCGTCCCGTGGACGCGCAAAGGACGCTGTAGCACTTTGGTTTGCGCATGATCCTTTCCCAAAATCGATTTCGATTTTCGGGGTCATGCGGCAGCGCCGGGCGATGAGAGCTTTAGGAAGACGCAGCCGGCTTGGCAAGCGTCGGTTCGCAGGTGCGAAATGGATCGGCCAATGACCGAGCGTTTCGGCATGCCGTCAGTGCCGCAGGCGCCGCAAAACCCTTGCCTTCGCCAAGGCCTGACGCCATAAGCAGGGAACAGCCACCGCCGCGCGCCCGCGAGGATCTGAATGAAAACTTTCCTTCTGCAGTTTTTCACCTGGTGGAACCGCCAGACGCTGGGAACCCGTTTTCACACATGGCGCCACGGCAACAAGGTCGGCCAGGATGGGGCCGGCAACGTCTACTACGAAGGCGGCGTCGATTCGGAAGGCCGCACCCGCCGCTGGGTCATCTACGCCAATTATTCGGAGGCCTCGGCGATCCCTCCGGGCTGGCACGGCTGGATGCATCACCGCGTCGATGTGGCGCCGCCAAGCGACGACTATCGGCCGCGCGAATGGGAAAAGGCGCATGAGCCGAACCTCACGGGAACACCGGCGGCTTATCGCCCGAAGGGTTCCGTGCTCACCAATCAGCACCGTCCGCAGGTGACGGGCGACTACGATGCGTGGACGCCTGGTTCTTGACCGCCGGCCGGTCCTTTGTCGCCACAATTGGCGTTTAGCTGCTTGCTGATATGACAACGGCGAATAGCCTTGGGCGTGACAGAATCACCCGGGCCCAAACCACCGGTATCTCCGCATGAACATTTTCAGCCTGACATCGATGGCCGGACTGGCGGCAATTGGCGCTGTCGCCATGTTCCCGACAGCGTTTGCCTCGGCGCAGGCGCCTGCGGCAGCACCCGCAATCTCCGATCGCATCACCAATCCGGTCGCCGAATTTGCCGGCATCGACAAGATCACCGGCCGTATCATCACCTTCGATGTCTACATCGACGAAACCGTGCAGTTCGGCGCTTTGCAGGTGACACCGCGCATCTGCTATTCGCGGCCGGAGAATGAAGAGCCGAAGACCGATTCCTTCGTCGAAGTCGACGAAATCACGCTCGACCGCAAGATCCGCCGCATCTTCACCGGCTGGATGTTCGCCGAGAGCCCCGGCCTAAACGCCGTCGAGCACGCCGTCTATGACGTCTGGCTAAAGGGCTGCAAGCAGAAGTCGGATGTGCCGCCGCCCGACGCGGCCAATGCCGAGACGCCCAAGGTCGACACGTCCAAGCCAAAGCCTACCGCTGCTCCGGCCGCCGAACAGCCGGACCCCACGGAGCCTGACGCGACCAACACCAACTGATCCCCGGAACCGTCATGGCCACCATGCGTTGGGCCATGGACGACCGCGCATTTGCGCGCTTGGAGGATATTCTGATGTCGGACAGCAAACGCATCACGGCCAGCAAAGACGACCTGCTCGAACTCGAAAAGGGGTTCTGGACGGGCGACGAAGCTTATTACGCCGCCAATGTCGACACAGAATGCCTGGTGGCGTTTCCTGAGATGGCACAGGCAATGGACAATGCCGATCTGGCCAAGACCGCGACCAAGCCCAAACGCTGGCGCGACCTTCAGATCGACCTCAAGGGTATCATCGAGCCCGGCAGCGACATTATCATGCTGACCTATGAGGCTCATGCGACACGGGAAAACGGCGAGCCCTACGCGGCGCTGGTCAGCACTGGCTATGTCCACCGTGTCAACGGCTGGAAGATGATGTTCCATTCGCAGACGCCGATGGAAACCGCGAAGGGCTGACCCCTTTCACCGGTCGAGCCGGCTCGGCCGCTCGGTCTCCGATCAGGGATAAAAAACGGCTTCGCCCTTCAGCGCCTCGGCCAACATCTTCTCGTATTTGACGCGCGGCACGTCGACCGCGCCGAAGCGTTTGAGATGCTCAGTGGTGAATTGCGTGTCGAGCAGGGCAAAGCCGCGCGCCTTCAGCCGCTCGACCAGATGATACAGGCAGGTCTTGGACGCGTCGGTTTCCCGGGCGAACATGCTTTCGCCGAAGAACACGCGACCGAGCGAGACGCCATAGAGGCCGCCGACCAGCCGTTCCTCGCGCCATGCCTCGACCGAATGGCAGTGCCCAAGACGGTGCAGCTCGATATAGGCTTCGCGGATCGGCGCGTTGATCCAGGTCGAGCGGCGCTCCTCGCGCTTTTCGGCGCAGCCGTCGATCGTCGCCTCGAAATCGAAATCGAAGCGGATGTCGAACGGGTGCTTGCGGATCGTCTTCTTCAAGCTCTTCGGCGTGTGGAAGCCATCGAGCGGAATGATGCCGCGCGTCTCCGGCCGCACCCAGAACACTTCCGGGTCGGAAGCGCTCTCGGCCATCGGGAAGACGCCCGAGGCATAGGCCTTGAGCAACAGGTCGGTCGGAATGCGATAGCCGGGAGCGTAAGGGCGGGTCATCGCGGCATCATAGCGGCAATTCGGGCGCTATTCCTCTTTGGCCAGATACTTTTCCAGCCAGTGGATGTCGTAGTCGCCATTGGCGATATCGGCATTGCCGACCAGGTCGCGAAACAGCGGCAGTGTCGTCTTGATGCCATCGACGACGAACTCGTCGAGCGCCCGGCGCAGCCGCATCATGCATTCGACGCGGTTGCGGCCGTGCACGATCAGCTTGCCGATCAGGCTGTCATAATAGGGCGGGATCTTGTAGCCGGAATAGACACCGGAATCGACGCGGATGCCGAGACCGCCAGGCGTGTGGAAATGCGTAATCGTGCCGGGCGAAGGCGTGAAGGTGCGCGGGTCCTCGGCATTGATGCGGCATTCTATGGCGTGGCCGTTGAACTTGATGTCCTCCTGGCGCACCGAAAGCCCGCCGCCGGAGGCAACGCGGATCTGTTCGTGGACCAGATCGATGCCGGTGATCGCCTCCGTCACCGGATGCTCGACCTGCAGCCGCGTGTTCATCTCGATGAAGTAGAACTCGCCATTCTCGTACAGGAATTCGATGGTGCCTGCGCCGGAGTAGCCGAGGTCGGCGATGGCCTTGGCACAGATATTGCCGATACGGGCGCGCTCCTCGGCGTTGAGGGCCGGCGAGGGCGCCTCTTCCCAGACTTTCTGGTGGCGGCGTTGCAGCGAACAGTCGCGCTCGCCGAAATGCACGCCGCGGCCGGCGCCGTCGCCGAATACCTGGACCTCGATGTGGCGCGGCTTTTCCAAGTATTTCTCGATGTAGACGGCATCGTCGCCGAAGGCCGCGCCGGCCTCCGTGCTGGCTGTCTGCAAGGCGATCTCGAGATCGGCTTCGGTAAGGGCGACCTTCATACCGCGCCCGCCACCGCCTGCCGAAGCCTTGATGATCACGGGATAGCCGATCTCGGCGGCAATGCGCCTGGCTTCCTTCTGGTCGGTGACTGCGCCGTCGGAGCCCGGCACAACCGGAATGCCGAGCCGCTTTGCCGTGCGCTTGGCCTCGATCTTGTCGCCCATGATGCGGATATGGTCGCCCGACGGACCGATGAAGGTGATGTTGTGGGCGGCGAGGATATCGGCGAACTTGGCGTTCTCCGACAGGAAACCGTAGCCCGGGTGCACGGCGTCGGCGCCGGTGATCTCGCAGGCGGCGACGATCTGGTGGATGTTGAGGTAGCTGTCGCGCGACGGCGGCGGACCGATGCACACGCTTTCGTCGGCGAGCCTGACATGCATGGCGTCAGCGTCGGCGGTCGAATGCACGACCACGGTCTGGATGCCGAGTTCCTTGCAGGCGCGCAGCACCCGAAGCGCGATTTCGCCGCGGTTGGCGATGAGGATCTTCTGGAACATCCGGCCCGCTCTACTCGATCACGACGAGCGGCATGCCGTACTCGACCGGCTGGCCGTCCTCGAACAGGATCGCCGTCACCGTGCCGGCGCGCGGCGAAGGGATCTGGTTCATCGTCTTCATCGCTTCGATGATCAGCAGCGTCTGGCCTTCCTTGACCTTCTGGCCGACTTCGATGAAGGCCTTAGCGTCGGGCGAGGGCGCGAGATAAGCGGTGCCGACCATCGGCGAGGGGACCGCGTTCTTGGACGGATCGGCCACTGCTGGTGCGGCAGCCGCGCCCGCCGCGGGCTGCTGCGCTGCCGGAGCATAACCGGCCTGCGGTGCGGCGATGGCGTGGACGGCCGGCGCCTGGCGCGATACGCGCACCTTCAGGTCGCCGAGCTCGACTTCGATCTCGGTGAGATTGGTGTCGTTCAGTATGCCCGCCAGATCGCGGATCAGTTGCTGGTCAACACCGGTCTTCTTTATCGACATTTTCGAGCCTTCTGTTTGTGGGCCGGTCATAGGCGTGCCGCCAGCGCCTGCAGCGCCAGCGAGTAGCCAAGCGGCCCGAACCCGCAGATCATGCCGACAGCGACCGGCGCGACCATGGAGACGTGGCGGAATGGTTCCCGCGCGTGGATGTTGGAGAGGTGAACTTCGGCGACGGGCAGCGGCGCGACAGCGCGGATGGCGTCGTGAATGGCAATCGAGGTGTGGCTGTAGGCACCCGGATTGATGACGATGCCGGCTGCCTTGTCGCCAGCTTCCTGGATCCAGTCGACGAGGTCGCCCTCATGGTTCGACTGGCGAAAATCAATCTCGAGACCAAGGGCGGCGCCCGCCTGCTTGCAGTCGTCGGCGATCGCGGCAAGCGTCTTGCCGCCATAGATGCCCGGCTCGCGCTTGCCGAGCGCGTTCAGGTTGGGGCCGTTCAGGACGAAAATCGTTTTCAAAAATGCCGACCTTTTCCGACGCCGGCCTCAAGCCGGCGCGCAGGGCCTTCTATAATGGGCATAGCCGCCCGCGGAAAGAGCACAAGTGCGATCTTTCACTGTCCACAACAGGCGGAAATGTGCCCGTGAGAAGGCTCGCGTGCAAGATCAGAGCGCGGCTTTCGCCGCCTCGATCTTTTCGGCCAGCACTTCCTGGCCGAGCGCCCCGAACACCACCTCATTGCCGACCACGTAGGAAGGCGTTCCGGTGATGGCCAGCTTGTTGGCGAGGTCGAAGGTCTTGGAGAAAGCCTCGGTGATGGTCGGATCCTTCATCTTCTCGCGCAATTTCGCCTCATCGGCGCCTAGCGACAGCGCAACCTTGATGGCCGCCGCCTCGGTGGCGCGGCCCTGGCCGCCGAGCAGGGCGTTGTGGAACTCGCCGTATTTCTCCGGATGCATCAGGTGGAAAGCCATCGAGACGACGCTGGCCTTTTGCGAATCCGGCCCGAGGATCGGGAATTCCTTGAGCACGAAGCGCAGCTCCGGATCGGCCTTTGTCAGAGCCTGCATGTCGTCGATGGCGCGTTTGCAGAAGCCGCAATTGTAGTCGTAGAATTCGACGATGGTGACCTTGCCCTTCGGATTGCCGACGACGCCGTCGAAGGTCGAGTTGAAAATCTCGGACTTGGCCTTCTCGATGACGCCGAGGCTGGCTATGCGCTGCTCTTCCTTCTGCTTGGCCTCGAGCGCCTCCTGCACTTCGAGCAGCACTTCGGGGTTCTTCAGGAGATAGTCGCGGATAATGCCCTCGACCTCGGTGCGATCGATCTTGGTGTCGGCAGAGGCGGTCTGCACGGTCTGCGCCGTGCCGGCCTTGGCCACCTGCGGACTGCCGGCGACGAACCCGAAAGCCAGCATGGCAAGAGCAGCCGCCACTCCCGTCGTGCCGAGCAATATTGCCTTGTTCATCGTCTCATCCTCTTTACCGGTTCCGGTCTATCCTAGTCGCCGCGGGCGACCGGAAGGTTCATTTCTTGAGTTTGCCTGAAGGGTTGTAGTTTATGATGTCCTGCGCCCGAATCCAGCCGGGCTCGCCGCGCTTCAAGTCTTTTTGCGCGCGCATGGCGAAAATTTTCGCATTCGTGTAATCGCCGGAATAAAAGTGGCCCTCGGCGGTGGCGAGTTCCGCCGCCGGAATGTTGCCAAGCTCGCCATAGGCCTGGGCGAGATAGCGGTATCCGACCGTGTTTTCCTTGTCGCGCCCGAGACCGTTGTTGATCTGCACCACCGCCTTCTTCAGCGAGTCGGGCGTGCCGATGGCCATCAGCGCCTGGCCGAGGGAAACGGGCAACAGGCCCGACCTCACCGGATCGAGGCTGACCGCCTTGGCATAGGCGTCCGCGGCGTCCTTGGGCTTGTTGGCCTTCATCAGTATGTCGCCGCGCATTTCCTGGAAGTAGGGGTTCTTCGGCTGTTCCTTGATCAATGCATTGGCCTTGGTCAGTGCTGCACCCAGATTGCCGTAGAGATAGGCCATCTGCGCTTCGCCATAGCGCGAGGCGAGGCTGCCCGGGGCCTTGCGGATCAGCCGCGTGGCGGCGGCCTGGCCGCCCATATAGGCGGCGATCTTGATGCGCATCATGTCGTGCCGCTGCTGCAGTGCCGGCGGATCGACCTTGTCGACGTTAGGGCTCTGCTTGACCAGCACTTCGAGATTGGCGATGCGCTCCTGCGGCATCGGGTGGCTGATGCGGTAGGGATCGACCTGCGTGCCGGAAAGCGACAGCGCGCTCTGGAAGCGGGCGAAGGTCTTCAGCATGCCCATGCCGGACTGGCCGGTGGCATTGAGATAGGTGATGGCAGAGCGGTCGGCGGTCGACTCTTCGGTGCGCTGGTAGGCAAGAATGCTGCGCTGCGCCATCTCGCCGCCGCCCGCGGCGACACCCATGCCGGCGCCGGCAAGGCCGCGGCTGTTGGTGGTAGCGCCGGCAACGATGGCGCCGGCGCCAAGCAGCGTGGCGATGATGGCCATGGTCTTGGCGCGCTCGAGCTGGTCGCGCAATTTCTGCTGATGGCCGCCTGCGATGTGGCCGGCCTCATGGGCGATGACGCCGATGATCTCGTTGGGCGTTTCTGCCTGCATCAGCGCGCCGGTGTTGATGAACAGCCGGCGCCCGGTGACGAAGGCGTTGAAGCTCTGATCGTTGACCAGAACGATATCGACGCCGTCATTGGCAAGACCGGCCGCCTTAAAGATCGGCCGCGCATAGTCGCGCACCAGCGCCTCGATCTCGGCATCGCGCACGACCGGCACCGCCTGCGCGAAGGCCGTCACCGAGCCGGTTGCAGCGACGGCGGCGGCAAGCAAAAGCGTCGCAAAGCCGCGCGCTGTCTTCCTGATGGAAGATTTGGACATCGTTGATTTGGGTCGGCTCTGCATGAGGTCCACTGGTAAACGAGCGCGCGAACGATGAAAAGTCACGGCACCGAAACTAGGCGAACTTGTGATCCTCACATCAATCGGGCATTTGTGCGGCGCTGCCGCCGGTTGATGGCTTTGAGCGGCGGGCCGGACGGAAAGATTGAGGTCAAATGGTAGTTTCGCTGTCGCGCCGCGGTGAAGTCGAGCCGTTTCACGCCATGGACATTCTGGCCGAAGCCAACCGGCTGAAGGCGACGGGCGTGCCTGTCGTCTCCATGGCCGTCGGCCAGCCATCCGATCCGGCGCCCGTGGGCGTGAGGGAAGCAGCCGCAAATGCGCTGAGGATCGGACGCATCGGCTATACCGACACGCTCGGTCTGGCGGATCTGCGCAAGGCGATCGCCGGACATTATGGCGATCACTACGGGATCGATGTCGCGCCGAACCGGATCGCCGTGACCACGGGATCGTCGGCCGCCTTCAATCTGGCATTCCTGGCGATGTTCGATCCCGGCGACCGCGTCGCCATCGCAGCACCCGGCTATCCGGCCTACCGCAACATCATGGCCGCGCTCGGCATCGAGATCGTCGAGATCGAGCTCGGCACGGACGCCTACCTGCACGCCGAGCATTTGAAATCGGCGCACCAGGAAAAACCGCTGAAGGGCGTGTTGTTCGCCAGCCCGGCCAATCCGACAGGTGCGGTCATTCCCGCCGACGAGTTGTCCGCACTGGTGAGGACAGCCGAAGAACTCGGCATCGCGGTGATATCGGACGAAATCTATCATCGGCTGGCCTATGCCGCGCCCGACACCACTGCGCTGGCCCATGGCTCAGGCGTGACGGTGATCAATTCCTTCTCGAAATATTATTGCATGACCGGCTGGCGCATTGGCTGGATGGTGCTGCCGGAAGCTCTGGTGAGGCCGATCGAGCGCATCGCCCAGAGCCTCTACATCTCGCCGCCGGAACTGTCGCAGATCGCGGCGATCGAAGCCTTCAAGGCGACGCAAGAGCTGGAAGCAGTGAAGGCGCGCTATGCCTGGAACCGCGAGCTGTTGATGCGGCGCCTTCCGGAACTCGGATTTCCCTTGGCGGCGCCGATGGACGGTGCCTTCTACGCTTTCTGCGATGTCACCCGGCATACCAATGACAGCATGGCCTTTGCGCGCAAAATGCTGGCCGAAGCGCATGTGGCGGCGACGCCCGGTCGCGATTTCGATCCGCTGGCAGGACACCGCACGATGCGCTTTTCCTATGCCGGCAGCCATGACGACATGGTCGAGGCGATGGCGCGCATCGAGCGCTGGCTGAAATAGCGGGGACGAGCATGCCGGATCTTGAACAAGCGCTGGCCGACATCGCCGCCGAGATGGCCGAGCGCTCCGATCGCGGCGAGGTCGCCACCTACATTCCGCAGCTCGGCAAGGTCGATCCGAAGAAATTCGGCATTGCCGCCGTGACCAATGACGGCCGCGTGCTGGTCGCCGGCGACGCCGACCAGGCGTTTTCGATCCAGTCCATCTCCAAGGTGTTTACGCTCACGTTGGCGCTCGGCAATGTCGGCGACGCGCTGTGGCAGCGTGTCGGACGCGAGCCGTCGGGCAATCCGTTCAACTCGATCGTGCAGCTCGAGCATGAGAACGGCATTCCGCGCAATCCGTTCATCAATGCCGGCGCCATCGTCGTCTCCGACATACTGCTTGCCGGCCACCAGCCGCGCGAGGCGATCGGCGAAATCCTGCGCTTCATCCAGTTCCTTGCTGATGACGAAGCGATCATCATCGACCGCGAGGTCGCGGCTTCCGAACGCGCCACCGGCTATCGCAACTTCGCGCTTGCCAACTACATGAAATCCTTCGGCAATCTCCACCATGCACCGGAGCTGGCGCTGGGCGTGTACTTCCACCATTGCGCCATCGCCATGAGCTGCCGGCAATTGGCGCTGGCCGGCCGCTTCCTCGCCAATGGCGGCAGAAACCCGGCAACCGGGCACTCCGTGGTGTCTGCCGAGCGGGCGCGGCGCATCGGCGCCATGATGCTGACCTGCGGCCACTATGACGGCTCCGGCGATTTCGCCTTCCGTGTCGGCATTCCCGGCAAAAGCGGCGTCGGCGGTGGCATATTGGGGATCGTGCCGGGTGTTGCTTCGCTCGCCGTATGGTCGCCGGGCTTGAACGCCAACGGCAATTCCAAGCTGGGGTCGATCGCCTTGGAAAAACTGGCCAGGATGATGAACTGGTCGATTTTCGCCCCCTGACGCCTTCCGTCATTCGCGCATGCAAATATCCCGCGCCGTGGTTTGAACGGCGCGGGATTTTTGTCAGGAACCTATCTTAATCGGCTGAATAGCTTAGAAAAAGCCCTTCCGCTGCCACCAGCCGGCGCGCTTCGGCTTTTCCTCTGACTTTGCCTCGTCAGCAACGCTGGAGGAAACCACCGGCACCGCGGAGGTATCCGCGGCCACGGCTTTGCGCCGTGACGGGCGAGCCTTGGCGGGCTCGTCGTCGACTGTCGTTTCCGTGGCGGCATCGGCCGCAGCGGGGGCGGCTGCTTCGACGGCAGCTTCCGGTGCAGCCTCGGCCGCCGTCTCATCGGCGACTTCCACCACAGCCTTCTTTGCCCTTGAAGCGCGCTTCTTCTTCGGCTTTTCGGCTGGAGCGTCGTCGTTCGCCGCGGCGGGAGCCGCTGCTTCTTCAACCGCTACGGCTGCCACGGGCTCGCTTGCGGCCGTTCCGACTTCAGCGGCCTCGGCCACCGAGGCGGTTTCGCCGGCTTCGGTCTCCGTGCCGTCTTCGCGACGATTGCGCTTGCCGCCGCGCTTGCCGCGACGGCGCTTCTTGCCCTGGGCGTCATCTGATGCTTCCACCGTTTCGACGGCGCCAACCTGGGCTTCGTCTTGCTGTGTTGCATCGTCATCGCCTGGTTCAGCGGCAAAGTCGTCGCTTGCCGCCGAAACCGAAGCACCTTCGGCGCCATGCTCGCGATCGCCATGTTCGCGTTCGCGATCCTTGCCGCCGCGCCGCCTGCGGCGCTTGCGACGCTTGCGATCGCGGCCTTCGCCGTCCTCAGCCGATCTCGGCTGCTGCTGCTGCGACTGCGGCTGCGCCTGACGCGGCTGCTCTGCCTGTACCACAACCTCGTCGTCTTCCTCCTCGATGACGATCTCGTCCTCGGGCTCTTCCGGCTCGACATAGGCCGGGAAGGTTCGCGCTTCGACAAAGCCTTCCGGCTTTTCGGCAATGGCGCCGCGGAAGATCGCGTAATGCTGCACACCGACCGTATCATCGGCCTCGACGGTGATGGTCAAGCCAAAGCGGCTTTCGAGTTCCACCAGCGTGCCGCGCTTGTGGTTGAGCACATAGAGAGCGGTCGCCGCCGGGGTCCGCACCGTGATGTGGCTGCGCGAATCCTTGAGCAGGAATTCCTCGATCGCCCTCACCACCATCAGCGCCACCGACGAATCGGAGCGCACATGGCCGGTGCCGCCGCAATGCGGGCAGGGCTTCATGGTCGATTCCAGCACGCTGGCGCGGATGCGCTGGCGAGACATCTCCATCAGGCCGAAATGCGAGATGCGGCCGACCTGGATGCGGGCTCGGTCGTTCTTGAGGTGATCCTTCAGCCGCTTCTCGACGGAGCGGTTGTTGCGGTTCTCCTCCATGTCGATGAAGTCGATGACGATCAGGCCGGCGAGATCGCGCAGCCTCAATTGTCTGGCGACTTCTTCCGCCGCTTCAAGGTTGGTGTGGAGAGCGGTGTCCTCGATCGAGTGCTCCTTGGTGGAGCGGCCCGAATTGACGTCGATGGCGACCAGCGCCTCGGTCTGGTTGATGATGATGTAGCCGCCGCTCTTCAGCGTCACCTGCGGCTGCAGCATGCGGTCGAGCTGCGCCTCGATGCCGTTGCGCACGAAGATCGGCGTCGTGTCGCGGAACGGCTGAACCACCTTGGCGTGGCTCGGCATCAGCATGCGCATGAAATCCTTGGCCTCGCGGTAGCCTTCCTCGCCGGAGACAAGAATCTCGTCAATATCCTTGTTGTAGAGGTCGCGCACCGAGCGCTTGATCAGGCTGCCTTCCTCATAGACGAGGGCAGGGGCGGTGGATTGCAGCGTCAGATTGCGGACGTTTTCCCAAAGCCGCATCAGGTATTCGTAGTCGCGCTTGATTTCCGCCTTGGTGCGGCTTTCGCCGGCGGTGCGCAGGATGACGCCCATGCCCTGCGGCACTTCGAGATCGGCAACGACCTCCTTGAGGCGCTTGCGGTCGACCGCACTGGTGATCTTGCGCGAAATGCCGCCGCCGCGTGCGGTGTTGGGCATCAGCACGGAATAGCGGCCGGCAAGCGACAGATAGGTGGTGAGTGCAGCGCCCTTGTTGCCGCGCTCTTCCTTGACCACCTGCACCAGCAGAATCTGCCGGCGCTTGATGACTTCCTGAATCTTGTACTGGCGGCGCACCGGCTTGCGGCGGCTGCGCACCTCTTCCAGCGCATCCTCGGCGCCTACGGATTCGATCTCGTGGTCGTCCGGATGCGAGGACTGCACCTCTTCCAGCATGCCGCGGTCATTGTCCCCGGAGGTGGCTTCGCCACTTGCCTCGCTGGACGACCTTTCGTCACCCGGCTCCGCCGCAGGGACAGCTTCGGAGATCACATCCGCTTCGACGCTTGCCGCGATCGATGTCGGGCCGCCTTCCGACGGTTCGCTCCTGGATGTCTCGGCGTCGGAGGCTTCGCTGTCGCCATGCCCGGCATGATCGTCATGCCCGGCGGTATCGGCCGCGGCATGCTCGGAAGCAGGCGCTTCGGAGACGGCATCGCTGCCGGCATCGCCATGTTCGCCGTTCTCATCATCGGCGCCGGCGTCGCGCTTGTGTTCGCCTCGCTCACGACCCTTGCCGCCGCGCCGGCGGCCGCGCCGGCCGCGATCGCGGCTCTGGCGGTCGTCGCCGTCATTGTCCTCGTTCTCCTCGTCCTCGGCTTCCTGCGCTTCAGCGCGCAGCAAAGCCTGACGATCGGCGACCGGGATCTGGTAATAGTCGGGGTGAATTTCACTGAAGGCGAGGAAACCGTGACGGTTGCCGCCATATTCGACAAAGGCTGCCTGAAGGGAAGGTTCGACGCGCGTTACGCGGGCGAGATAGATGTTTCCTTTGAGCTGCTTCTTGTCCTGAGATTCAAAGTCGAATTCTTCAATACGGTTACCGCGGATAACGACAACGCGTGTTTCCTCCGGGTGGGAGGCGTCTATCAGCATTTTGTTGGGCATTATTTCGTTTCCTCCCGGCAGCCGTCAGCCGCAGCTTGCGAGGCAAAGCCCGCTGCTGCGTGTCTGGGATGTGGGTGCCGGATGTCTGAATGTCCGCCGGACGCCGCTTGAGCGCCATGGCGGTGCCGCCCGCAGCCACAATGGCGCGGTTTGATGCGGACCTTTCCATGATTGCGCTTGAAGCCATCGTCACCAGCAGAACCTTTTGAACCAAAGCCCGGACGAACCGGACCAGCTTGTTTGCTCATACAGAGCCGGCACGGGAACAAACCCGGCCGTTTTCCTCACGCAGGCGATTCCCCCGCCACGGGCGCACACCTGCGAAATTCGTCGCGATCACCTGAAGCCTTTTCGCGGGAAGCGAAAGGAGCCGCCTTTCATCTGACCTGTAGCAGGAAGCTGCGGGAGAAGCGGTTCCAGGATTGCAGTGATCCACCATCGCTTTTATGATTTGACGGGGTGGAAGGCAACCCCGATTTCGGATGCCGGCAAAAAGCAGTGCCGTAACGGAAGCACAGGCCTTAATCCTCAATGAAAAGGCTTGGTTAACCTTCTCTGGATACCAATCGTTAATCGAGTCTGCGGCCTGACCGGCATTTCGACCAACCACGCGGGCGCAAGGCGCCAAACCAGGAGCGACTGCAAGAAATGGGACTGGCGGGCACCACAGACAAGGGCCATGGCCGTGCAGGCCGTTTCCTGCGCGCTGCCGGTGTGCTGTTGCTGCTGGCGCTTTGCCTTGCTTTTGCGCCGGTTTCACGCGCCGCCGATGCGCCACTCGGCGCCACCGCCTACAAGATGGCCGGCGACGCAACCAAGATGCGCATCGTCATCGATTTCGACCGCGAGCCCGACATCAAATGGTTCCTGCTGCGCGGCCCCAACCGGCTGGTCGTGGACCTGCCGCGCACCCGATTCGCCATTGGCGCGAAGGACGCCAAGGCCCGCGGCCTGGTCAAAGCGGTGCGTTATGGCGATCAGGGCGAGGGATCGCGGCTGATCCTGACCGGCAAGGGGCCGTTCTCGGTCGACAAGCTCGAGGTGCTCAAGAACGAGGACGGCGCAGGCTATCGCATCGCCATCGACATGTCGGCAGCCTCCGACCGCGAGTTCGACGAAGCCCTTGCCAACCAGGCGCTGACCACTGGCTCGACCGTCTCCACCGACAAGGGCTCCAGGGTCGGCACAGGGCCGATCTCCAATCCCGGGCATCGCTTCACCATCGTCATCGATCCCGGCCATGGCGGCATCGACGGTGGCGCCGAAGGCCTCAACGGCACCATCGAGAAGAACGTGACCTTGGCCTTTGCCACTGAATTGCGCGACAAGCTCGCCACCGTCGGCAACTACGACGTGTTCATGACGCGCGACACCGACGAGTTCCTGCGGCTCGATGACCGCGTGCGCATCGCCCGGCAGCACGAGGCTGACCTTTTGATCTCGATCCATGCCGACACGATCAGCGTCAAGGGTATCAGAGGCGCCACCGTCTATACCGTCTCCGACAAGGCGTCCGATCCGCAAGCGCAGGCGCTTGCCGACCGTGAAAACCTCTCCGACCAGTTCGCCGGCATGGTGATCAAGGACGACAACAAGGAAGTCACCGACATACTGATCGACCTGATCCGCCGCGAGACGCATAATTTCTCGATGAGCTTTGCCCACACTCTGGTCGGCCAGTTGTCCACCAGCGTCGGCCTGATCAACAATCCGCAGCGTTCGGCCGGCTTCAAAGTGCTGAAAGCGCCCGATGTGCCGTCGGTGCTGGTGGAACTCGGCTATCTCTCCAACGCCAAGGATGAGGCGCAACTGCTCGACGCCGACTGGCGCGGCAAGGCGGCGCAGAGCATCACCAACGCCGTCGCCCTGTTTGCCTCCGCCAAGATGGGAACGGGAACCGGAGGCTGAGATGGTCGCCGCCGCCCACGACCGGAGGCAGCGTTGCACGGGGACAACACTAGGCGCTTTTATTTCCGGTGGGGGATGCCGAAACCGGGCACTGCCGTATTTTGCCCACATGGTGGCGACATGGGTTTTCCATCACGGATCGGGACAGTTGCGAAGGCTTGCGCGAAAGGCGGCTTCGTCTAGGAAATTCCCGGACCTCGGACTGGAGCGGGCATGATTCGTCTTATCGGCTATTTCTTTGGTATCGGCACGACGCTGGCGCTTATCGTCGCCGCGGGCGTGGCGATATACATCAGCCATCTGTCGAAAGACCTACCCGACTACGAGGTTCTGGCCAAGTACGAGCCGCCGGTGACGACCCGCATCCATGCTTCCGACGGCTCGCTGATGGCCGAATATGCGCGCGAACGGCGGCTCTATCTGCCGATCCAGGCGGTTCCGGACCGGGTCAAGGCGGCGTTCCTGTCGGCCGAGGACAAGAATTTCTACAACCATCCCGGCATCGACATCACCGGGCTTGGCCGCGCCATCTACGTCAACCTGCAGAATCTGGGTTCGGGCAGGCGCCAGGTCGGCGCCTCGACCATCACCCAGCAGGTGGCGAAGAACTTCCTCTTGTCCTCGGACCAGACCTACGAGCGCAAGATCAAGGAGATGATCCTGGCCTTCCGCATCGAGCAGGCTTATTCGAAGGACCGCATCCTTGAGCTCTATCTCAACGAAATCTTCTTCGGTTTCGGCGCCTATGGCGTTGCGGGCGCGGCACTGACCTATTTCGACAAGTCGGTCAACGAACTCACCGTCGCGGAAGCCGCTTATCTGGCGTCGCTGCCGAAGGGGCCCAACAACTACCATCCCTTCAAGCATGCCGACCGCGCCATCGAGCGCCGCAACTGGGTCATCGACCAGATGGTCGAGAACGGCTACGTGACGCGCGAGGAAGGCGACAAGGCCAAGGCCGAGCCGCTTGGCGTGACGCCGCGCCGCAATGGCTCCTATCTGTTTGCGGGTGAATATTTCACCGAGGAAGTGCGCCGCCAGATCATCTCGCGCTATGGCGAGAACGCGCTCTATGAGGGCGGCCTTTCGGTGCGCACGACGCTCGATCCGAAGATCCAGCTCATCGCCCGCAAGTCGATGCAGAACGGCTTGCTCAAATACGACACGCTGCGCGGCTATCGCGGACCGGTGACGCATATCGATGCTTCCGGCGACTGGGGCGTGGCGCTGGGCAACGTCAAGGGGCTGGAAGACGTGCCGGAATGGTCGCTTGCCGTCGTGCTCGACAGCTCGGCGACCGGCCTTTCCATCGGCCTGCAGCCGACGCGGCAGATATCAGGCGACATCGTCAAGGAACGCGTCGAAGGCGCCGTCAGCAAGGAAGACATGAGCTTTGCCATGCGCCATGTGGTCGATGGCAAGACGGTCAAGGCCAAGTCTCCGGCCGATGTACTGCAGCCCGGCGACGTCATCTTCGTGCAGAAGAACGAAGGGTCGGAAGGCGCCTACACGTTGCGCCAGGTGCCGGAAGTGGAGGGCGGCCTGATCGCCATGGATCCACATACCGGCCGCGTGCTGGCCATGGTCGGCGGCTTCTCCTATGCGCAGTCGGAGTTCAACCGCGCCACGCAGGCGATGCGCCAGCCGGGATCGTCCTTCAAGCCGATCGTCTATTCGGCCGCGCTCGACAATGGCTATACGCCGGCCTCGGTTATCATGGACGGACCGATCACCATCCAGAGCGGCAACACGACCTGGACGCCGAAGAACTATGACGGCACGGTGGCCGGCCCCGCGACCTTGCGCTCCGGTATCGAAAAGTCGCGCAATTTGATGACGGTGCGGCTCGCCAACGACATGGGAATGAAGCTGGTGGTGGAATATGCCGAGCGTTTCGGCGTCTACGACCATCTGGCGCCGTATCTGCCGATGGCGCTGGGCTCCGGCGAGACGACGGTGATGCGCATGGTGTCGGCCTATTCGATCATGGCCAATGGCGGCAAGTCGATCAAACCCTCGCTCATCGACCGCATCCAGGACCGCTACGGCAAGACCGTGTTCAAGCAGGACGAGCGCGGCTGCGAAGGCTGCAACGCGCCCGAATGGAACAACCAGCCCGAACCGGAACTGGTCGACAATTCCGAGCAGGTGCTCGATCCGATGACTGCCTACCAGATCACCTCGATGATGGAAGGCGTGGTCCAGCGCGGCACCGGCGCCACCATCGCCGAGCTTGGCCGCCACATCGCCGGCAAGACCGGAACGACCAATGACGAGAAGGACGCCTGGTTCATCGGCTATACGCCGAACCTCGTCGTCGGCCTCTACATGGGTTACGACACGCCGCGCGGTCTCGGCCATGGCGCCACCGGCGGTGGTCTGGCGGCGCCTATCTTCAAGGACTTCATGCGCGTTGCGCTGGACGGCACGCCCAATGTCGACTTCAAGGTGCCGGAAGGCATGAACCTGGTCGCGATCAACCGCAAGACCGGCATGCGTGCCGCGTCGGGCGATCCCGGCACCATCATCGAAGCCTTCAAGCCCGGCACCGGCCCCGCCGACAGCTATTGGGTGATCGGCATGGGCGCCGACGGGTCCAACGGCGCCGGCGGACCGCTATCGCCGCAGGCTACGGAAGCTATCCAGGCACCCGGCGGCGGACTCTACTGACGACCTGATTTTTTACGTCGAATGGGCTGGCTTGTTGAGCCGGCCCATTTCGCTTTACAGGCAGCAATGCCGTGCCTATGTATCGCGCCGACCCAAGCGCCACTTCAAAAACAGGACAGAACAACCAGCCATGCGCGCGGAAACGCAGAATATTGTCGACGAGATCAGGCAGGCGATCACCCTGCTGAGGAGGCATCTTTGACTGGGATCAGGCTATAAAGCGGCTTGAATACCTGAACGTGCGCGCCGAGGATTCCAGCCTCTGGAATGATCCGCTGGAAGCGCAAAAGCTGATGCGCGAGCGCCAAGGCCTCGAAGACGGGATCGCCGGCGTCAAAAGCCTGACTCAGGCGCTGGAAGACAATATCGGCCTGATCGAACTGGGTGAGGAAGAGGGCGACCAGAGCGTGATCGCCGAGGCGGAAGCAGCCCTCCGCTCGATGCAGGGCGAGGCCAAGGCCCGCCAGGTCGAGACGCTGCTGTCGGGCGAGGCCGACGCCAACGACACCTATCTCGAAGTCCATGCCGGCGCCGGCGGCACCGAGAGCCAGGACTGGGCCTCGATGCTTCTGCGCATGTACACGCGCTGGGCCGAGCGTCGCCGTTTCAAGGTCGAAGTGCTGGAAGTCCATGACGGCGAAGAGGCCGGCATCAAGTCCGCCACGCTCCTGATCAAGGGCCACAATGCCTATGGCTGGCTGAAGACCGAGTCGGGCGTTCATCGCCTGGTCCGCATTTCACCCTATGACAGCAATGCGCGCCGCCACACGTCCTTCTCCAGCGTCTGGGTCTACCCGGTCGTCGATGACAGGATCGAGATCGACGTCTCGGAATCCGATGTACGCATCGACACCTACCGCTCATCCGGTTCGGGCGGCCAGCACGTCAACACCACGGACTCGGCGGTTCGCATCACCCATATCGCCACCGGCATCGCGGTTGCCTGCCAGGCCGAACGCTCGCAGCACAAGAACAAGGCGAAGGCCTGGGAAATGCTGCGCTCGCGCCTTTACGAGGAAGAGCTGAAGAAGCGCGAAGCGGTGGCCAATGCCACAGAAGCGTCGAAGAGCGACATCGGCTGGGGTCACCAGATCCGTTCCTATGTGCTGCAGCCCTACCAGTTGGTGAAGGACCTGCGCACCGGCGTCGAGAGCACCAGCCCGTCGAGCGTGCTCGACGGCGACCTCGACGACTTCATGGAAGCTTCGTTGTCGCAGCGCATCGAGGGCGGTGCCGGTGAAGCCGTGGCCGACCTCGACTAGGATATGTCCATATTCAGCTGAGGCCGGCCTGCGAATGGCAGATTCCTGCGCTTCCGCCACTTTCGACTCGGCTGACTTGAATAAGAACATCCCTTGGCGGGGGAGCGAAGGAGGAACCATGACTCGCAGGCTCACCGGCAAATGCTTTTGCGGCGCGGTCCAGTATGAAGTGGCGGACGAGTTCGTCTATGCCGCCAACTGCCATTGTTCGAACTGCCGGCGCACCACAGGTTCCGCCTTCAAGCCCTTCGCCGGCATCGAGCGCGAGAAACTTGCCCTTGCCGAAGGGCATCACGGGCTCATCCATTTCGGCGATGACAGCGGCCACGATGCGCATTGCAGCCGCTGCGGCTCGTTGCTGTATTCGCTGGTCCGCGACGGCGCCTATGTCCACGTCGCCATGGGCACGCTGGTCGACGATCCAACGATCCGGCCGACCGCGCACATCTTCGTCGGCTCCAAGGCGCCATGGTTCACCATCGCCGACGACTTGCCGCAATATGAAGGGCATGTGATCGCCGGTCCAGGCGACGTATAGGCTGGAACCACATACGGCCAATCCCGTTGTTTCGTTGCCCGTCTGCCGGGAGTTGAGCCTGGCCTTGGATCTCGTCAGCGGTTGCAGATGGCGGCGTAGATGTGCGGCCTCGCGCAGCAACTTCTTGCGCCGGCCAAGGAATCAGCCCAGCATCCGAGCGCTGGAAGAGAAAAAGCATTTATGGCCGGACGCGGCATATCTGCGACCTGACGATCCGGCCACTGGGAAGACACGTTCCGGGAACGGGCAAGCGAAACGCTTGATGCTCGTGTGAAAGGAACGCTTCCATGTCTGCTGCCACTCTCCGATCGGCCAGAGCCGTTCAACCGGCTGGCCGACTCCTGTTTTCCTTGTTCGTCACCCCGATCGTTGCAATCGCGATGGCGGTGCTGACCGCACCCGCCTTCGCCCATGACGCCAAGCCCACGGCGGTGAAGCCGCAAGGCTGGAGTTATCCCTTCGCCTGCTGTGCAAACTACGACTGCCGCACCACCCATACCGGCGAGGTGCTGGAAAAGCCGGAGGGTTATGTCATCGCCGGAACGGGGGAGGTCGTGCCGATGAGCGACAAGCGGGTCAAGGACTCACCCGACGGCGATTTCCACTGGTGCGCGCACCAGGCCGGCCTCGACGCAGGCAAGACGATCTGCCTGTTCGTGCCACCGCGTTCCTACTGAGTTCTGTTGGCAGTTCTCATCGGAAGGCCGGCCTTGGTGCTGAAGGCGCTTGCGTCAGACGGAAGCAGCGAGTGCTGAGGCGAAGTCGCGATACGGGCGCAGTGGGCGACCCAGAAGTGCCGTCAGGCGCTCGACGTCGCCGGCCTCGGGCAACATCCCGTCGGTGAAGAAACGCTCGCCCATCAGGCGCATGTCGTAGGCCATCCAGGCGGGCAGGAACTGCTTGAGATTTTGCTCAAAACCCTCCGTATTGTCGCCGCTGTAGCTGATCGGGCGGGCGAGTACGTCTGACCAGATTGCGGCAATGTCCGTCCCGGTCAGTGTCTGCGGACCGACGAGGTTGATCCTCTCGAACGCAAGCGGCTCCTTGGACCGTTCGCGACGCAGCAGCTCAAGAGCGGCGATCTCGGCGATATCGCGGGCGTCGATCATGGCGAGACCCTTGGGGCCGATCGGCATTGGGTAGGTGCCGTAGCCGGTGATGACGTCTTCGACCGTCAGATCGTTCTGGATGAAGTAGGCCGGGCGCAAGATCGTAGCTTTGAAGTCCATCTGTTCGATCATTCGCTCGACGCCGAACTTGCCCGCGAAATGCGGCACGTTCACATAGACGTCAGCGTGGATCACCGAGAGATAGACGATCCGCTCGATGCCGGCCGATCGGGCGACATTCAAGGCGATCAAAGCCTGGGTGAATTCGTCCGGCACCACGGCGTTCAAGAGGAACAGCGTGGAAACGCCAGACATGGCTTTGCGCAGCGAATCGACATCGAGAAAGTCGCCTTGCACGACGGATACGCCTGCCGGAAAACTGGCTTTCGACGGATCGCGCACGAGAGCACGCACATCGGCGCCGCGCTTGGCGAGCTGTTCGACGACTTGGCGGCCGATATTGCCGGTGGCGCCGGTAACGAGAATGGTCATGGAATTTCTCCTGTTGGGTTGCTTGACAGCCCCAATATGTGTGGCTCACAAAGAGCCCAGTAGACGGCAATTTTAGACACGTCGTCTCGCTGGTGGGACAGTCATGGATCTTTTAGCCCTTGCCGATTTTAACCTCGTGGCTCGCCATGGCGGCTTCGGCAAAGCGGCAAGGTCCACCGGCCGGCCCAAGGCAACGTTGTCCCGGCGCGTTGGCGAATTGGAAAGCTGTCTCGATCTGCGTCTGTTCGAACGGGGTGCGCGTAACCTGAAGCTGACCGAAGAAGGACGGGCGCTCTTCGAGCGGACGGGGGCGTTGCTTGCCGAGCTGGACGAGACGGCATCGGCGATTGCCTCGGGCGGTCAGAGACCCAAGGGCAGATTGCGGATCAGCGCGCCTTTGCATTTTTCGCAGACTGCAATGGGGAGGATCGCTGCGGGATTTGCCCTGAGGTATCCTGAGGTGAGGCTTGAAGTGACCACCGAAGACCGGCATGTCGACATGATCGAGGAAGGCTACGATCTGGTAATCCGGGTCAATCCGGATCCCGATGAAAGCCTGGTCGGACGGGCGTTTCTCCGCGACCGCCTGGTCGTTGTGGCGAGCCCGGACCTTCCTCGCCCGACCGATGGGCTCGCCGCTCCTGGCGTTGCGCGCGGGACAGGCGAGCGGCAAACATGGCAGGTGAAGACACCAGGTGGCCGGGCAACACTTAGAATCGAGCCGGTCCTCGCCTTGTCGACGCTGATCATGGTCCGGGATGCGGTGCGAGCCGGCATCGGCGCAGGACGGCTTCCCATTTCGTTGGTGGCCCACGACCTGGCTGACGGCACACTGGTGAATTGGGGGGATATTGACGGCCCCGAAATTTCTCTATGGACGCTCTACCCCTCCCGGCGGCTGCTCAGCGCGCGCGTGTCGGCGTTCCTGGATTTTCTGAAACAGGCTTTCCCAAACGGGACGCCGGACGAACTGGCCGCCTATATCGGCAGGTGACGACGATTGGGAGGTGACGACGGGCCTGCTTCAGCCAGAGCGCCGCTCGGCTCGATCGACCGGAGCCTGCTGACAGACAGTTGTCAGGAGCCTTCCTTTATGGTGCCTTGCCGCATGGGTGGCGGGCAACGGAGAGGAAAGCTTTTCATGACCATCAAGGCCAGCTGTCATTGCAAGGCGACGACGTTCGAGGTTTCGCAGGCGCCCGAGACGGTAACACAATGCACCTGCTCGTTCTGCTCCAAGCGCGGTTCGCTGTGGGCTTACTACGTTCCGTCGCAATTCAAGCTCACCAGCTCGCCGGAAAACGTTTCCTTCTATCAATGGGGATCGAAGACCGTCAAACACGGGTTTTGCGCCATTTGCGGCTGCGGCACCTTCACCGAAACGCCGGACTGGTCGACCGGAAAACCGGACTTCGACAATCCCAAGATCTCAGTCAATTCGCAGCTGTTCGACGATTTCGACCTCGACAAGGTCGAGGTGGTCGTCATTGACGGCAAGAACCTCTGGTAGGCCAGCACCAGCCACCGAAGCGGAAGTGTGGCGCGAGCGGGGAGAAGCCGCTTTCGCCGCTCGGTTTTTCGCCGCATTTCATGTTACAAGACCGGAGAAGGGCTTATATGCGCGAGCCGCAAAGGCCGCGCTTTGGAGAGGGACGATCCTTATGAAAAAGACTGTGCTCGTCGCCGTTGCGACGGCTGTGCTGGTGAGTGCCTGCACCACGACCGATCCGTACACCGGGGAGCAGAAGGTTTCGAACACCGCAGCCGGCGCCGGCCTTGGCGCCCTGGCGGGCGCGGGCCTCGGCCTGCTTGCCGGCGGCAATGACCGCCGCAACGCGCTGATCGGCGCCGGTATCGGCGCGCTGGCCGGCGGCGCCATCGGCGCGACCATGGACCAGAACGAGGCTGAACTGCGCCGCCAGCTCGAAGGCACCGGCGTCAGCGTCACCCGCACCGGCGACCAGATCATCCTCAACATGCCGTCCGACATTACTTTCAACGTCGACCAGGATGCGGTGAAGCCCGGCTTCTACCAGGTGCTGAACTCGGTTGCGCTGGTGCTGAAGAAGTTCAAGCAGACCACGGTCGACGTGTTCGGCCATACCGATTCGACCGGTGGCGACGAACACAATTTCGATCTGTCGCAGCGCCGCGCATTGGCGGTCGCCAACTATCTCTCAGGCCAAGGTGTCGATTCGCGCCGCTTCGCCGTCACCGGATTCGGCAAGACCCGTCCGATCGCGTCCAACGGAACGGCGGCCGGCCGTGCGCAGAACCGGCGCGTCGAGATCCAGCTTTCGCCGCTGACCTGAATTGTTCGGCATCGAAATGCGAAGGCGGCCCCCGCAAGGGGCCGCTTTCTTTTTGGGCTCCTGTGGTCCGCCAAAAGGTCTAACGCATTAGAGATTTCTAATAATCCCTTTCCGGAGGCCTTGGAAGGGATTAGCATTGGTGCGGTTCCAGAGGGGATGGGGCGATACAAACGGCCATGCAGTCACTTAGTCGGCCCCGGTCCTGCACGGCCAGATAAGGAAATCTGGGAGGAATGCATGACAAGAACAGCTCGTCTTGGGCGTTGCGGCGTCCTCATTTTGACAGGTCTGGTCTCTGCTTGGTGCGCGGCGGCCACGGCTCGAGCCGAGGACGCCAACAAAGCCGACATCGAAGCGTTGAAGAAATCGCTCGCCAAATATGAAGACTACACGGTCGCCGTCCGCGACCTTTATCTGTCGACTGTCGGGTGCGTCTATTACAGCGGGGACAGGATCGAGGGCGCAATGGACTATCCGAAGGGCGCTATGGGCATCCATTTCGTCAACGTCCCGAGTGTCGGTCAGAAACTCGATCCGATGCGCCCCAATGTGCTGATCTACGAGCCGACCAAGAAAGGCTTGAAATTGGTTGGCGTGGAATGGCTGGTGCCCCTGACGCCAGACACCAAGGAACCTCCAAAACTATTTGGCCAGACCTTCATGGGACCGATGGAAGGGCACTATCCGCTCATTCCGAGGGAGTTCGTCCACTACGACCTTCATGCCTGGCTGTTCAGAGACAATCCGAACGGCATGTTCAGTCCGACCAACCCGAACGTGAAATGCAGCAAGGCAGAGTTTCCGATGCTGGAAAACCCGACCAAGATGATGCCCGGCCCGATGTGACGGACGGGCCAGGATAGGAGCGTGCCAAGAGTGCAAGCTGGCCGGCTGCATTTGAGAGCGCTCGGGAGTCAGGCTCGGACGACGATCGGCATGAGGGCCGGCGCGCATGAAGGCTGCCCGCATGATGTCGTCGTCGGGAAGCCGACAATGGCGGCAAAATTGCGCACGCGCCAGCATCGCGCTGGGCGCTAAGGGGCCGTTTTGCGTTAAGACTCGACCAGACATTCGGCTCAGCCCGCAGCAGCCACTTCGCTGAGGATCGAGCAGATGCGGGAGATTGTTTCATCCGCAAGATCGGTCCAACAGGGTAGCCCCAGTTGAGTCGCTACCAGTATGTCAGTGGTCTGTAGCGGCAGCCTGGGAAAATGTTCGAAGGCTGCGTGCCGATGCAGACCGCCACCCCACCACCGGCGCACACCAACCCCTCCTTTCGCCAGCGCCGTGAGCGCCCGGTCCATCGAACCAGGCGGCAGGCCAATGGTGACGGTGGAGGATATCCATTTTTCGCCGAACCCCTCCGGCAAGCTCAGCCCGGAAATCGACCCCAGCGAGCGGCTATAGCTTGTGGCAACGCGCTTGTAGGCGGCACGCGTATGTGGCCACAGCTCAAGTGCAGCCAGGCCGACGGCCGCACCATACTCGCTGAGCTTGCCGTTCAGGGCCGGTCTGACCGCCTCGCGCGAATTTGAAAAACCAAAGTTGGCACCCTCCGCGATTTCCTCGATCAGAGAGCCGTCGTCTGACGCGATAAAACAACCTTCGCCGATGCCGAGTGCCTTGGTGGCATGCAGGCTGACGACTGCCGGAACCCGCGATGGCGTCAAGGTGTCGAAGGCTGCGGCTGCGTCAATTACCACGGCAAGACCGGTATCGCTCTTGAACCGATCCCAGTTCGCGACACCAATCGGGCGGCCGAACGGCATGACCGGCATGACCGCTCCGACGCCGCCGGGAGCCTGGCGGAGGAGTTCTGCCGCGCTCTCGGGCAACAGTTGCTGGCTGTCCAGGTCTACGTCGACCAGCCATGGAACGAGCCCTGCGAGGACCGCCGCGTGCGCGCTGGCCGCGAAGGTCCAGGACGGCATCATGCAGAGACTTCCCTTCGCCGGTTTCTGCGCCATCAATGCGAGCGCCAACCCCAGCGTTGCGTTTGCGCCACATACGACATGGCCTGCAGCGGTCCGAGTCTTGAGAGCTTCCTGGAAACGCCGGTTCAACGGACCGTTGTTGCTGTACCAGCGGGTTGCATCGATCTCGTGCAGATAGGGAAGGATGCTGTCGCCTGTCGGCAGTCGCGGGCGCGACACGGGAACATCGGGCGCTGGGCCGGGATCGGCATCCCACAATCCGTCGGCGTTCAAGCTCTACCGCCTGCGGTCTTGTCCAGATAGAGGCCTTCATTTGCGGGTATGGGCCGCAAGGTTTCGGGCCGGCTGGTCCCGATCTCGATCTTACTGCTGGTCCGCGAGATGGTGTAAAAATGCCAGTGATCGGCGCAAAGCAGCACGAAACTGGCGAATGGTATCGCCTCGCGGCCGCAGAGACGCCGGTTGCGGCGCCAATGCCTGACATAGGCGCCGCCCAGCGACATCGCGCTGCGCTTGGCAAGCAAAGCTCTGAAGAGTCGGGCAGCCATCAGGATGGCACCGGCCAATTCCGCAATCCGGGTCACGCCGGAACGCTTCCGGCCGATCAGGGTTGCAAGCGTCGCCCGGCTCTTGCGAAAGCCTGGCGATCCGAAATAGCCATCCACAAGGCGGCTGAAGTAGGCGTCCGGCTCGTAAAGGCGCTGCACCAACCTGTCATAGCCGGCCCTCAGCGCTTCGCGCGTCATCTTCTTCGGGCGGAAGCTGACATAGGGGTCGCTGAGGTCCAGCCGACCCTCCATCTTCAGCCGCCCATAGAGCGGCGTCGTGGGGATCGGGCACAAGATTGCCACAGATGCTTGCGCGATACCGATTTGCTGAATGAACTCGAACTGCTCATCGAAGATCGCCTCATCGTCGCTATCGAAACCGACGATGAAACCCGCCTGAATCACCAGCCCGCTGTCGCGGATGCGCTGCAATTTGTCGATCATGCTGTCGCCACGAACGTTCTGGATCTTCCTCGTTTCCATCAGCGACTTGGCGCGGGGCGACTCGATGCCGACAAAGACTTGGCGGAAATTGGCCAGACGCATCAGATCGAGCATTTCCGCGTCGTCACCCAGATTGATGCTGGCTTCTGTCGAAAAGGCCAATGGATAGCCGTTTACCTTTTGCCAATCGATCAGGCCTCTCAGGAGTTCCTTGGCCTTGACCTTGTTACCGATGAAATTGTCGTCGACCAGAAAACAGGTACGGAAGCCCGCCTTCACGATCGCATCGAACTCGCGAATCATTTGCGCCGGCGACTTCAGGCGTGGCCGGCGACCGAAGATGGTAATGATGTCGCAGAATTCACAAAGGAAGGGGCATCCTCGCGAGAACTGTAGAGACGCTACCACGTAGCTTCCAGATTTCAGCAGGTCATATCGAGGCGTGGGGACGGTCTCCATATCGGTTTTCGCGTCCTGCTCGTAGCGCTTCTGGACAGGCTCTCCGCGAGCGAAAGCCGTCAGGAAGCGAGGCCACGTTTCCTCGGCTTCGCCGATGAAGCGCACGTCGCAGCGGTCGACAAACTCCGCCTCCGACACCGAGACATAGGGACCGCCCGCGGCGACGGTAATCGGTAGATCGCGCAGTCTCTCGAGGATTTCAAACATGCGGTCGCGCTGCACGATCATGCCGGTCACGCCGACGATGTCGAAGGCACCGAGCCGCTCGAAATCCAGGTCCTCGACATTCTCATCGAGCAGGACGACATCACAATGATCCGGAGCAAGCGCCGCAAGGGCGGGCAGGGAACCTGTCACGATCCAGCTGCCTTTCTTGCCAGGCAGAACGGGAAGCACCTCGTCCCGGCTCCAGACGGAAGGGCGGAACCGCGGATTGATGAGGCAAACCCGAAGCTTGCGCGGCAAAGGCATATTCGAAGTGTCCATCGAGTATAAGCCTGTGAGTGAGCGATTCAGTGACATGATGTTTCGCGCAGATTATAGAGTGATATACAAGCCAGCCGACGCCTTCTATTGCCAATTAGACGAGGTATTCCAATTGCCCGACAGTGGTCCATACGACGCGCTGGTCGCCCACTACGAGGCGTGTCTTGCACGTCATGGCGATACGCCCCAGGGAGTCGACTGGCCGGATGCCGGGGGGGCAGCGACACGTTACCGCATAATGGCCGAGGCGATGCGTGAGCGCGACCGGGTCGATGTGCTGGACTTCGGCTGCGGCGCCGGCCATTTCCTCGACTATTTGCGCCAATCCGACGATCGCAAACTGCGATATCGGGGGCTCGATCTGTCCGCACGGTTCATTGACCTGTGCCGGCGCAAATATCCCGGCGTGACCTTTGACTGTATGGACGTGATGCAGAATGAGGTGGTTGTGCCCGAGGCCGACTACATCATCATGAACGGGGTCTTCACGGAGCGTTGTGGCGTCGCCTACGAGACGATGTTCGACACCATGACCCGGTTGATCGCAAGGGTGTTCCCGCATGCCCGCAAGGGAATGGCCTTCAACCTGATGTCGAAGCACGTCGACTGGGAACGCGAGGACCTTTTTCACGTACCTTATGATCGGATAAGCCACTTCGTCGTCGGTCAATTGTCGCGTCATCACCTCATTCGCGCCGACTACGGGCTCTACGAGTACACGGTTTACGTCTACAAGGCTGCCGCGTAGCCGACGATCCGCGGATTTCCGGCTTGCGGGTCAAGAATATAATGGGCATAGGCGCGGGGGCGGCATGGCGGACGTGGTTATTTTTGGGATGGGCCAGATCGCCGAGGTCGCGTGGGCCTACCTCGACAGGTTCGGAGAGGATCGCGTCGTCGGTTTTACTGTCGACGAAGACTTCCTCACACAAACCGAGTTCAAAGGTCTTCCCGTGGTCGCCTGGGAAAAGCTTGAGGATCGATTCCCGCCTGAAACCGTCAAGCTGCTTGGTCCGCTCAGCTACCAGAACCTCAACGAGTTCCGCCGTGATCGGCATAAGCAGGGCCGGGCGCGCGGGTACAGCTTCACGCGCTTCATCCACCCCTCTACGCACAATATGGCGGACACGGTTGGTGAAAACTGCTTCATTCTCGAGAATTGCACGCTGCAGCCGTTTGTCCGCCTCGGCGAAGGCATCATGATGTGGAGCGGTAGCCATGTCGGTCATCACTCCATCGTCGAGGATTTCTGCTTCGTCTCGTCGCAGGTGGGGCTGGCGAGCGGTGTCCATATCGGCACGTGCAGCCTGATCGGCGGCCAGGTCGGCATCGACAACGGCATCACGATCGGTGCCGGAAGCTATATCGAGTCCCGTTGCATGATCCGGCGCGATGTGCCCGCCAACAGTGTAGTGCGTCATCCCTCGGACTTGCCGAAGCCCTATTCCAGCGCCCGTATCAAGTCGATGAAGTTCCGCTGATGCCTGGCCGTCAGAGGAAATGGACCCGGCAGGGGTTGCTGGTGCCCATAAAGGCAGGGCACGGGTGGTGGGGCAGCTACGCGCAGGTTCCGACGGTCCTCGCCCTTTCGCCTCGGCTTTGGCGCATCTATTTCGCCGGGCGCAATAGCGCCAACCGGTCATCCATCCTGGCCGTTGATGTCGACCCGCAAGACGGCATGCGTGTGTTGGGTGAGTATTTCGACCCGATCATGGAGCCGGGCCTGCCAGGCACTTTCGATTGCTCGGGGCTGGGGCCCTCCTGCGCGGTGATGATCGGTGGGCGCGTGCATCTGTATTATTCGGGCATCTACCCACGTAGCGATGTCAGCTTTCAGATCGCCATCGGGCTCGCCACCAGCGATGATGGGCTGAATTTCGAGAGAGCATTTGCGGGGCCGGTCCGCAGTATCGGTCCGGCAGATCCCTATTTCGTGTCAACGCCCTTCGTTGGTGCGATCAAGGGCGGCTATCGCATGTGGTATGCGAGCGGCACCGGTTGGGTGGAGACTAGAGGTGTCCGGGAGCCTGACTATGTGCTCCGCAGCTGTGTTTCGAGGGACGGAATTCTGTGGGAAACAGGCTCGGTCCCGGTCCTAGGTGACGACCTCGGGGACGGGAACAGCCAGACGCGTCCCTGGGTCACGCATGAGGCTGGCGGTATACGGCTGTGGTACAGCCGCCGCGGGCGGGACTTTCGCGATGGTGGCAATGAAGCCTACCGCCTTTTTTCCCGCCTGATAGATGTCCGGGATGGCATGGCTGGCGAGGCGGAACCTGTGATCTTCAGCAATCCGCCGGCGGCCGGCGACTTCGACAGTTGGATGCAGGCCTATTGTTGCGTCATGCGACGGGCTTCCGGTGAAGTGATGTTCTACAACGGCAACGGGTTCGGCGAGGCCGGCATCGGCTGGGCGACTCGCGATTTGACATGACGGGGACCGGCATGACTTTCGAATTTCGCATCCCGATCCTGCCGGAGCCGGAATTTTTCTCAAACGTCAAGCTGGCAGCTTTGTCGTTGGCCAAGCTCGGCGGCGTCTATGCGGCCGCCCCCATTGTGGTCTCTGTTGGCGGGCATGCCGACATCGACGAACTCCATGCCGCCAACACCTGGTCCTCGGCCTTCCCGGTAACGTGGCGCCCCGTGCCGCGTGCTATCAGCGACCGGGGTTTCTCCTCGGGCTTTGACCGCTATGCCGAGGCGCCGCGCGGCGATGTCATCATCCTCGCCGATGCCGACGCCTGCCTGATGCGGCCGATCGACGAGCTTTTGCAACGCATGCGCGACGCTGATCGGCCGAGTGTTGCCGGCCTACCGGCGCATTTCTCGCCATTTTCGAGAGATGGCTCGGAAAACAACGCTGCATGGCGTCGGCTTCTTGAGACGCTCGGCTTTGCAGATACGCCTCTCAACTGGCGATATTCCGAGTCGTCGGATGGCGCCTTCGGCGGGTGCCCCGCCTATATCAACTATGGCTTCGTCGTCTTCAACAAAAGCGCTTTCAGCGCCATTCAGCCACTGATCCGCCCGCTTACCGCGCGCGTACTGGATTATTTGAAGGATCAGCCCTCGATCTTCTTTTCCGGCCAGATCGCGCTGTCGCTGGCCATCCTGACGGTCGGGGCCGATGCGTTGCCTCTCGGGCCGGAATACAATTGTCCAAACTCCGACGAGATGCTGGCGCACGGGCTGCGCGACCCGGCGGATATCCGGGTGCTGCATTATCTTCGCCGCGAGCAGTTCGATCGCCACAGCTTCCTGTGCAACCGCGACGAATTCGACGCCTTCTGTGGCAAGTCGTTCGCATCGCCGGTCCTTCAAGCGTTCCAGCAGCACGTTCGAAGCTTGCCTCATTGCTTCTATGGCGAAGGCAAGACGCAGTGACGGGCAAGCTCACCATTGCTGTCATGCAGCCATATTTCTTCCCGCATGCGGGCTATTTTCGCCTGATGGCTGCGAGCGACGTCTTCGTTGTTTTCGACGATGTCCAGTTCCCGCGCCGGGGACGGGTGCATCGTTGCGAAATGACACCGGGCCGCTGGCTGACATTGCCGCTCGCGCCTATGCCGTTCAATACACAGATAAAGGATCTGCGCTGGGCGGACGGCGCCCGAACCGCTCTGGACAAGCGCCTGGCCGCTTTCGGCCTGCCGGGCCAGGCGACAACGCCGGCCGCGGAGCGGATCAGCCGCCATCTGACCGGGCCGCTTGGCGACGTGACAAGCTTTCTCGAGAACGGTCTTCGGCTCGTCGCCGACGCGCTCGAACTCAAAGCAAACATCTTGCGCAGTTCCAGCCTCGGCGTTGATCCCGCCTTGCGAGGGCAAGCGCGCATTATCGGCATCGTTCGAGCGCTCGGCGGACAGCGCTACATCAACGCTGCCGGTGGGCGCCACCTTTATGCCACCGAGAACTTCCAGCAGGCGGGCATCGATCTGCAGTTTCTCGTGCCCTACGCAGGGAGGTTCCCCCACATCCTGCCTGCCTTTTTTGGCAATAACCTCGCCGACCTTCGCGACGATGTTCGAAACACGTGCCAATGGGGGCCGTGAGCAATTGCCGATCACTTGGCAGCTATTTTAGGACTGCGACGATCAGACCTTGGCGACGATCTTCATGAAGGCCGGCATGTCGTCGCCGAAGCCGACGGTGCCGTCATTGTCTTCACCGCGGTTGTTGCCGCGGGCAGGGCGGCTGTTGCTGGCGCGCTGCGGCCTTGTGTCGCCGCGTTCCGGGGCGCGGTTCTCGTTGTTGCGATCGGAGACCTTGCGGTCGCTGTTTTCGGAGCGGATCGCTTCCTTGCGCTGATGCCGTTCGCCGATGTCGGCGACCGCGGCCTCGGCTACCACCGGCTGTTCCTCGCGCGCGGCATCTGCCGCTGGCGCGTCGTCGCTGCGCTTGGCATGGCGTTCGCGCGGCTTGCGCTCGCCACCCTCCTTGCGATCATGGGCCTTGCGGTCCTCGTCCTTGCGGCCGGCGCGGCGCGGAGCGCCACGGCCACGGCGGGGCGCTTCGTCCTCGCCGCCTTCGCTGGCGACCACGGTCGACAGGTCGCCGTCATGCCACTCGATCTTGTTGCCGATCAGCCGCTCGATGGCGTCGATGTATTTGGTGTCGGACTTGGTGGCGATGGTGAAGGATTTGCCCGAGCGTCCGGCGCGGCCGGTGCGGCCGATGCGGTGGACATAGTCTTCGGCGTGGATCGGCACGTCGTAGTTGAAGACGTGGCTGACGTCGGGAATGTCGAGGCCGCGCGCGGCGACGTCGGACGCCACGAGATAGCGCAATTTGCCATCGCGGAAATTGGCCAGCATCTGCATGCGGGCGCGCTGGTCCATGTCGCCATGCAGGGCGCCGGCGTCGAAATCATACTTCAGCAGCGAGCGGAACAGCTCCGCGACCTCGACCTTGCGGTTGCAGAAAATGATAGCGTTCTTCAGCTCGGCGTCTTCGGCCTTTATCAGATTGCGAAGCGTCTCGCGCTTGTCCCACGGCTTGGAGCCGGACTTGACCAGGCGCTGGATGATGTTGGTGGCAGCGGATGCCGCCTTGGAAACCTCGACGCGCACCGGCGCATGCAGGAACTTCTCGGTGAGCTTGGTGATCTCCGGCGGCATGGTCGCTGAGAAGAACAGCGTCTGCCTGGTGAACGGGATCATCTCGCAGATGCGCTCGATGTCGGGGATGAAGCCCATGTCCAGCATGCGGTCGGCCTCGTCGATGACGAGGATCTCGACGCCGTTGAGCAACAGCTTGCCGCGCTCGCGGTGATCGAGCAGACGGCCGGGCGTGGCGATCAGCACGTCGGCGCCGCGCTCCAGCTTCTTGTCCTGCTCGTCGAAGGAGACGCCGCCGATCAGCAGCGCGATGTTGAGCTTGTGGTTCTTGCCGTATCTGATGAAATTCTCTTCGACCTGCGCGGCGAGCTCGCGCGTCGGCTCGAGGATCAGCGTGCGCGGCATGCGGGCACGGGCCCTGCCTTTTTCGAGGCGGGTCAGCATCGGCAGCACGAAGGAAGCCGTCTTGCCGGTGCCGGTCTGTGCTATGCCCAGAATATCCTTGCCGAGCAAGGCATGCGGGATGGCGCCAGCCTGGATCGGCGTCGGCACAGTGTAGCCCGCATCGGTGACTGCGGAAAGGACCTTGGGCGACAGGCCGAGGTCTGAAAAGGTCAACGCTTCTAGAGCGGTCGTGGTGTCTGAGGACAAGAGTTGCTGTCTTTGGCTGGTTCGGGGAAGCGCAACGGCATCCGTCGCGGCAAGCACAGCGTGCCTGCAAGATTGGTATTGCGATTAGGCGCAAGCCCGCGATTTGTCAACAGAAACGGGCGGGATTGGCACGATTGTGAAAACGTAAGCTTAATCGCGATGCTTAATTAGGTAGTCACTCTTTGCGCCGGCTCAATAGCGGAACTGCTCGGCGAGAATGCGTTCGTTCCACGAATGGTTGGGATCAAACAGCAGCGTTGCCGTCGCAGTCGGCGATTCGCGGACCGTTACGGAAGCCACCGCCTTGACCTCGGTGTGGTCGGCGGCGGTGTTCACCGGGCGCTTTTCCGACTCCAGAATATCGAAGCGTACGGTCGCCTTGTTTGACAACAAGGCACCCCGCCAACGGCGCGGCCGGAACGGGCTGACCGGGGTCAGCGCGAGCAACGGCGCATCCAGCGGCAGGATCGGCCCGTGCGCCGAAAGATTGTACGCGGTGGAGCCGGCCGGCGTCGCGATCATCACGCCGTCGCAGTTCAGTTCCTCGATGCGGACCTGCTCGTCGACGGTGATGCGGATCTTTGCCGTCTGGTAGGACTGACGCCACAGCGCCACCTCGTTGATGGCGAGTGCCGAAACCGTCTCGCCCTCATGCGTCAACGCCAGCATTTCCAGCGGGCGGATCGTTTCGGCGACGGCGGCCGCGATGCGCTCGGTGAGGCCCCCGACGCGGTACTCGTTCATCAGGAAGCCGATGGTGCCACGGTTCATGCCGTAGACCTTCTTTCCCGTGCTCATCGTGTCGCGCAAGGTCTGCAGCAGGAAGCCGTCGCCACCCAGCGCCACCACCACCTGGGCGTCGTCGAAGGATGCCTGGCCATAGCGGGCCGACAGGCTCTCCATCGCCGCCTTGGCATCGGCAGTGTCGGAGGAGACGAAGGCGAAATTGGCTTTGCTCATGACATTCCGATGGCGGTCGGCCGATGGCGGTCGGCGGCGGTTGCGTGGGGTAGCATGGGCAAGCGCATCTGCAAAGGGAGGCATCGTCGGCGCAGTTGCGGCCGCGGCGAAACGAAATCGGCGGCTCGCGCTTCATGTCGCCGGAACGGCGAATGTGATGGTTAAGTGCGAGCTTAAGCACTCGTAAAGCCTGATCGATCATGTTAGCCGACAGAGGATGGGTGGCTGGGGGGCTAGCCAGTCGAGACCTGTCTATTGCCGGTGACACGCCTGATTATCGTCTTCCTGATGCTGGGAAGCTTCGCCCTTCTCTTTGCTGAGCTTGTACGGCATTCCGAAGACATGAGCTCCAGGCCGACGGCCTCACGCTGCGGCGACGCCGGCGTGCCATGCCCGCAAAACGCGTTGTAGGCTGAAGCCAATCTGCCAACGACGATCCATCGCTCACTGCGCGACGATCTGAAGATTGGCGTTGCCGTAGAATGTGTAGGCGAGATAGGTCGGATCGCCGGTCTGGTAGAATTCTCTGCGGACATCCTGCAGGATCTCGGCCAGATAGACCGGCCTGTCCTTGATCCGCGTGCTGATGCCACCATAGAAATCGGTCGAGAAGGCCGCTGCCGCGCGGTCGGTCAGTGGCCACATGCCGCCGATGAAGCCGGAAGCGCCGCCCGCCAGAACCGCCGGACCCCAGCCCTGCACGAAGCCGCCGAGCATCTGGGAACGGCCTGTGTCGCAGGCGTTGAAGAAGTAGAACGGATTGCCCTTGCCATGCGCGGTGGCGACCAACGCAGCCCATGTATCCGGGTCGAGCGACTGATCGACGAGATCGATGGCAAAGACCGGCCGGCCGCTGCCCGGTTGGTTGACCGCGCCATGACCGGAGAAATGAATGAAACCGGTCGAGACTTCACCGACCAGTTTCTCGAAAGAGGTGAAATCGCCATCGAAGCGGCGGTAGCCGTAAAGCTTGCTCAGCGCCGCGATCTCGTCCTGCTGAAAGCGCAGCGAGCGCTTGTCGACATAGGAGGGCGCGACAGCCGCGACGCCGGTGAAGGTCATGCGGTCGAGCGGGTTGTCGACCTGTGAGGCACTGCTGCGCGGAGCCCAGCGCGCCAGCCGATAGCCCATGCCGAGAAAACCGTCGGCGGTGGCGCCGTCGACGCTGCGCGGGCGGATCAATTCCCAGGGCAGTGTCGGGCTGTTCGAGGTGATCTGGATCGAATGCAGCTCGCCTTTGCCGCGCAGCGACCAGAACACGTCCTTGAACGCTTTCGGCACATAGTCGCGGTAGAGCGCATCGCCAAAACCTTCGGCGGCGAGCGTGACAAAGCGCTTTTGCGTCCCCGGATCGCTGCTTGCGGCAGGCTGCTGCAGCGATACCGCGCCGCGCAGGCTCAGGCCGAGCTGCAGCAGGCGGCGATATTCGGAGTCCAGCCATGCCGCCATCTCAGGTGGCGTCGAGAACGTATCGGTCACCGGACCGGCCAGATGCGGCGAATGGATGATGATCTGCCCCGAACCCAGCCCGCTCGGATCGTCATAGAGTATGGTCACGTCGAGATCGGGGACGTCATCGCCGGCTGCGCCGCCGAGCGTCACATTGCCAGTTACCGCCGGCTGCGGCGCCGCTGCGGCCAGCATCAGCATGGCAGGTGCTGCGGAGCGTTCGGCTGTGGCGCTCGGAGCGGCTGCCTCGACAGGCGCTGTGCGACGGATGACAACGGACCGCGACGCCGATCCGAGGAACCTCCCGGCGCTGTAGATGCGTGCGATGAACTGGGACGGCTTGCTGTCCTTGGCGATCGGCCGCGCCTTGACGTCGAAGCGGACGAAGTCGCTGTCGCCCTGGCGGTAGAGCGTCGTCCGTCGGCTCCATTTGCCGCCGTCGGTGAGATCGAAGCCGGAGGCGAACAGATCGATGTCGATCGGCCATTGCTCGGCTCCTGCCGGCATCGCCATGGCCAGGGCGCCATCTTCCGTCACCGACGAGCCCGGCGCTGCCTTCACCTTCACTTCGGGCGTGAATTGCTCTTCGGTAAGGGCGATCGAAACGGTCACCGTCTCGCCGGCGACAATCTCATCCGGCGCATCGATGGTTGGATGGCGCACCACTTCGACAGCGCCCGTCTCGGGTTGTGGAAGGGCGCCGCCGGAAGGAGGGCTTTGCGCCTGGTCGATGGGCGGCGGCGCTGGTTTCGGTGGCGCCTGCGCCTCCGGCGGACTTTCGGCGCCGGTCGCGGGTGGCGGGGCCGATGTCATGCCGTCCTCAGGGGGGATCCCTGCCTTATCGGGGGGCGGTTCGGCGCCGGTGGCTCCGCCATCCTGCGGATAGGTCCCGCCGAGATTGTTCTGGGCAGCGGCCGCAGCTGCGTCTTCAAGACGTTGCTTTTCCTCTTCGTATCGTTGCCGAGCCTGCTCTTCCTGCAATTGGCGCTGCTGTTCCTGGCGTTTGTATTCCTCGTAGAGCGCCGCCTCCTTGGCGCTGTCGCCCATCGCGGCATCGGGACTGCCGGAGCCCGGGGCAACGTCCATGGGGTAGGGCTCCTGACCGCTGCCATCGGCGTAGTCGCTGCCATCAGGCTCCCAACCGCCACTCCCGGAGATGTAGCCGCCGCTCGCCATCGCCGGCGGTGCCGGTTCCGGCACAAGCGGCAGCGCCGGTGCCGCGCCGGCCACCTGGTCCGGCGTCAGCACAAAGGCAGCGTCTGCCGAGCGGCCATATGCCATCCATGGCCACTGGGCGCCTGACGTTTTGTCGATAGTGGTTTGCCTGACCGAGGCGAGGATGATGGCTATGTCCGCGCCGCGCTTGACCAGCGCAGCGGTGAGCGCATCGGCAAATACGGTGACGGGGCGGGCTTCGTCCAGTGCAACGGTTCCGGGTTTGGCCGACAGAGCGACGATGGCGTGGGTGAGGGGATCGACCGCAGCCAGACCCTGCATCACGCCGGAAGTAGGGTTGTGGCCATCGCCGGGATTGTCGAGCAGAACCACCTTCAATGTCGGGGTTGCCTCGAGCGCCTGCATGAACAGATCGAGGGGCAATGCCGTCTGGTCGACCGTTTCCTTTGAATCGATCCGGGTGCCGCGCGTCAGTAAATAGTTCCTGCCGTTGGCCTGCGCGGTGTGGCCGACATAGTAGAAGATGCCGACGGAGTCCGGATTGGCCAGGGATTGGGCGAAATCATGCATGGCGCGCGCGACATCGGCGCGGTCGCCATCCGACACCTGCCGGACGGTGAAGCCAAGCGATCGTAGTGTCGCTGCAACGAGTTCGGCACTGAGGTCGGCGTTGGCGATTGCCGGTGAGCCCTCAGAGGCCGGATTGGCGACAACCAGCGCTATCCGCGCTTCGCCGCGCGCAGCGGAGAAGAGCGCCATGGTCATCAGCAGCACGACCGCCAGAAAAAGGCGCATGACCGTGATCCAAGCCCTGCAGGCTGCGGCGCTCACGCCACGGCTTGCCCCAATTCATCAATGGCCCAACCTTGACCATATCATGTCGGCTTCGCCGGCGCACTGCCGGTGCCGACCATGCAGTTGTGTCGCAAAAGATATTGACTGTATGTTTAGTAATTAATACCGTTGCCGAGATACCGAGTTGGTCAGCCGGCATTCGCCGGTGAATGATCACCAGGACGAAGGGAACTTAGGGACTCGAGGCGCAATCCCGCCGGTCCCAACAATGGGAGACACAAGCATGCAGTTGAAATCGACCGCCACGGCGCTCGGCCTGTCGCTGCTGGCGATGACCGGCATTGCCCGCGCCGAGGGCGAACTCCAAATCTACAATTGGGGCAACTACACCAGCCCGGACCTGATCAAGAAGTTCGAGGAAACCTACAAGGTCAAGGTTACCGTCACCGACTACGACTCCAACGATACGGCTCTGGCCAAGGTCCGCCAGGGCGCTTCCGGCTATGACATCGTCGTTCCATCGGCCAGCGTTATGCCGATCTGGATCAGCGAAGGCCTGCTCTTGGAAACCGATCCCAACACGATGGAGAACTTTAGAAACGTCGATCCGAGATGGGTCGACGTGCCGTTCGACCCCGGCCGCAAATATTCGGTGCCGTGGCAATGGGGCACGACCGGCATCTCGGTCAACAAATCGGTCTATGCGGGCGATCCGAACACCTCGGCGATTTTCCTCGATCCGCCGCCGGAACTCGTGGGCAAGATCAATGTCGTGCCCGAAATGGGAGACATCATGTTCCTCGCCATTGCCTATGAGGGCGGTAAGTACTGCACCGACGACAAGGTGCTTTTGAAAAAGGTGCATGACAAGCTCATCGAGGCGAAAGCGAAATGGCTGTCGCTCGACTATGCGGCCGTCGACGGTCTCGGCAGGGGTGACATTGCCGCCGGCGTCAACTGGAACGGCATATCGCTGCGCGAGCGGCTGGAGAACGACAAGATCGTCTACGGCTATCCCAAGGAGGGCTTTCCAATCTGGATGGACAATGTCGCGGTGCTCAAGGATGCCAAGAACGTCGAGAACGCCAAGCTCTTCCAGAATTTCATCATGGACCCCAGGAATGCAGCGATGATCTCGGCCTTCGCGCACTACGCCAATGGCATCAAGGGCTCCGAGCCCTTCCTGCCGGCCGATATGAAGGGCGCGCCCGAAGTGGATGTTCCGGCCGAATTTGCCGACAAGGGCCAATTCATGTCGGCCTGTCCCGCAGACGTCCAGGCGCTCTACACCAGGATCTGGACCGATCTGCAGAAATAGCAGCGCCGCCGGCCGAAGCTGACCAACATCGGGCCGCGCATCGCGGCTCGGCCATCCCCAATGCCAGATGCCGTAAAGCCGCCGCGGGAGATTTTTTATGTCCGATCTCGACCTTTGCTACATGCCGGCCAGCGAGGCGTTGCGGCTGTTCAAGGCGAAGAAACTGTCGCCTCTGGAACTGATGCAGGCCACCATCCGCCGCGCCGAGGCAACCAAGGCGACGATCAACTGCCTCACCTTCACGCATTTCGACGAGGCGATGGATCTCGCCGGAAAAGCCGAGGCGAAATACGCCAGAGGCGCCAGGACCGGCGCGCTCGAGGGCCTGCCGATCGGCATCAAGGATGAGAGCTACATCAAGGGCAAGCCGACCTCGCATGGCTCGCTGCTGTCGAAGGATGCCATTGGCGGCCATACCTCGACGATGAACGAGCGTGTCATGAAGGCGGGTGGTATCGTGCACGCCCGCACCGCGACGCCCGAATTCAGCTGCGCCGGCTATACCTGGTCGAAGCGCTGGGGCGTCACGCGCAACCCCTGGAATCCGGATTTTACGCCGGGCGGCTCGTCGGGTGGTTCGGCGGCAACGCTGGCGTCGGGCACATCGTCGATCGCCACCGGCTCGGACATTGCAGGCTCAATCCGTATCCCTGCCTCGGCCTGCGGCCTCGTCGGCTTCAAGCCGCCTTACGGCCGCAATCCCGATGAGCCGCCGTTCAATCTCGATTTCTACTGCCACACCGGGCCGCTGGCCCGAAACGTCGGGGATGCGATCCTGCTGCAGAATGTCATGGCCGGACCGAGCCCGCTCGACATCGCCACGCTGCGCCCGAAACTGCGCCTGCCGCTCGACTACAAGCCGATCAAAGGCTGGAAGATCGCTTTCTCCATGGATCTCGGGTCCTTCGAGGTCGATGCGGACGTGCGCAAAAACACGCTCTCCGCCTGCGATGTGTTCCGCTCGCTCGGCGCCACTGTCGAGGAGGTGGACCTCGGCTGGGGCGGCGAGGTGCTCAAGGCCGGCATGGCCTATCTCGAACATCTCTTCGGCGCCTCGCTGTCGCCGCTGCTCGCCAAGCACGGCAAGGACATGACCAGCTATGCCAGGCAGTTTGCGCAGGACGGCCAGAAGTCGAAGGCCACGGACTTTGTCGCAACTTTGGACGTGGCGGCCAGGATGTACCAGACGCTGGGGCCGTTGCTGGAAAAATACGATGTGCTGATCTGCCCGACCAATGCGCTTCCCGCAGTGCCGGCGGAATTCGATCAGACCAAAGGCAAGGTCGAGATCAATGGACGAGAGGTGAACCCGTCGCTGGGCTGGGTGATGACGACGCCGTTCAACATGCTGAGCCGATGCCCGGTTCTGTCCGTGCCGTCGGGCCGCGCCGCCAATGGCGTGCCCACCGGCATCCAGATTGTCGGCCGCACCTATAGCGACGCCGACGTGTTCCGGGCGGGTATGGCCTATGAGACGGCTCGGGGTCAGTGGTACACGAACGCCGGGACACGCCCAGCGCTGTGAGTCCACAGGGCTCCGGCATGCCAAAGCAGCGGCGGGACGTTTCGGCCGCCGGGGAAAGGCCTGACGACAATGGCGCAACGCATAGCCACTCCGGATGCGGGAAAAAGCAAGGCGGCCAAGGGTGCGGCGAACGACGCCGCGCCCATGGACCGCCGGCGCGAGCGCGGCGAAGCGAGCGTCCAGCGCATCATCGACGCCACCATCGAGCTCATCGCGGAGGAGGGGCTGGCCAGCGTCACCATGCAGCGCATTGCCGGGCATGTCGGCTCGTCCAACGCACTGGTCGTGTTTCATTTTCGCAGCAAGGAGAACCTGTTTCGGGCCGTCCTGCAATATCTCAGCGACCAATATGACGCGCTGTGGCTGACGCTGGTGCGGGCGCCCGGCCTGTCGCCGGTGGAGCGGGTGTTGGGCGCGGTCGATTGCGCGCAGCGCTTTGCCCGGCAGCATCCAAAATGGGTTTCGGTCTTCGTCGTCTTTTCCAGCGACCGCAAGAGCATGCAGATCTACAATGAAATCGGCCTGCCGAGCGATCTCGCCTACACGGCCGAAGCGCGCGAACTGCTGATCGAGATTTCGCGCAGCGGCGGTTACACCGGCGTCGACATAGACACGCTGTCGGAGAGCCTGAATTATCTGGTTCACGGCGCCTGGTATTGGGACCATCTCAACCCGTCCAGCCGCGACACCGACGTGCTGCGCAAGACCATGCTGCTCCTGCTGCACCAGGCCTTTCCGCGGCATTTTTGACTTGGGGTGAGATGCGGCCATTGCGAGCGACGGAAAGCGTCCTCTGCAAACCTAAACCCGAAAATCTCTACGATGCCTTGATCTCTGTAAAAATGCTTGCACAATCCAGAGGTGCGATTTAAACAACCTAAGGATGCATTCGAGGGTGGGTAGATGTGGCATTGGCTGATACTTCTGTTGCTGATTGGTGTGCCGGTTTTCTTCGCCGTCCGGTCGTCGCGCAAATCCTCACAGAGCCCAGATGACCTCGTGGGGTTCGGCGGCTGGCTGATCCTGCTGGCGATCAGCCTGTCCCTTTCGCCGTTGCGCACACTTGTCGATATGGCCAGTCTGGTCAAAACCTACCAACAGCTTGTTACAGTGCCCAACGGGGCCTTGGCCATCTATGGCGAGGCAGCCCTCAATCTGGCATTTCTGGTGCTTCAGCTGGTCGTGCTTGTTTCGATGCTGCGGCGAAGCCACCGCTTCCCGCAGCTGTTCATATGTCTGTGGTTTGCGATCCCTCTCTTGTTCATACTGGACGCAGTTTGGATATCGATTGTGCTTGGTGTCCCGGTAAACCGTTTGCTTGCCGGAGGGGCTCTGGTTACACCTTTGGCATCCTTCATAGTCACAGGGATCTGGGCCGCCTATGTATACAGGTCGGTCAGGGTGAGAAACACGTTCGGCGATACGGCGGCCATACAGGCCGCGACATTTTCCTAGAAGGTCCGACGGCTGCGAGTTGGCCTGATGTCGTGCTGCCAGCTCCGCCGAATAGAACCGTCGGCAGTCCTCCTTCGTCTAACGAGCTTTGGGTGGCCTGCCACCCGAAGCTCGAAGAGCGAAGGGGTGGTGCCCCCGGACGGCGCTAAATGCCAAATCCAACTGGGGCGTTCCACCCGAACTTCCGGTTAGAAATCAAGGAGATAAGATGGGCTCTTCCCCCGAGGCCGTTAAGCTCGGTGTACCTCTTTGTGCCAGAATGGTGTACCTCTTGTCAACTTCGGCGACCCTGGCAAAATCCCATAACTGAAAAACCGTGCTAGCGACCACCGGCGTCGAAGTGGATCGCAAAGGCTGCGTCGACGGCACTTCGCGCAACAAGATCACCAAGCTGCCAATCCGTGAGGTCGCAACCGGGAAATCTCTCCCTCACCGCCAGGATTGCAGCGGATATCGAAACGACCGGACGTTCGACATTCTCAATTAGGTAGCAGACAATTGCCTGTCTGACGGCTGAGGAATTGGGCGTCTGCCAAAGCTCGGGCATCTCAGGCCTAGGAATGGAGCGGCATTTCTGGGACGTCGACCGGTGTTGTTGCGTCGAAAGCGACAGGCACACGGTGAGCGATGCATGCGTCCGCCAGCATCTCCTCCAACTCGCGGTCGGTGGCCCTGCAAGCCGGCATGAGTGTTCGGATGGCGCGGATCGCTTGTGCGATGGAGAGAAAGCCGGCCCTGCCTCTAGACAGCACGTAGGCCTCAGCCGCACCTTCAACGCTGACGGTGTGAAAAGTGTTGGTCATCGAGAGTTCCTCCCCGGACCCAAACCACCACGATTTACCGCTAACATGCGGCGGCTTTCAAGCCTATGTCCGAAACCAGACACTCAGGACATCGGCCAAAAGCGCATTGCAACCGCTGCTGACGGGCATAGCGTTAGACGTCCCACCCCGACGCACCTCTTGGGGCGACGCATCGGGGCAGGGAATGTGTTGCAGTGCGAGTTAGTCGGAGTAGGCAGAACCGTTCTTCCGGGCGGCTGCTATGGCTTGGGCATGGCCGTGGAAGACGTGCCATTCCCCCTTGGCCGCAGCTCTGCGGAGCGTCGGGTAGTCAGCCTCGTCCACATGCTCGAAGTACGTGACCAACGTCAGCCCATGCTGCCGAAGGACATTGCGGTCCAGATGCTGAGAGAACGCAGTCTCGACCACAGCCGCTTCCACCGGGTCGATCCCGTATGCTTCGCCGGTAAGGATTTCTCCGGTCTCCACGTAGGCATCCACGATGAACTGCTGTTGTGGTTCGCTGTGGGTATCCCTGAAGCGGTCAAGGCTCTGGTCAGCCATGCGGACAAACTCTGCATGTTGTTTCTCTTCTCTCTCGTCGTCGGTCAGTTCCACGTCGGCCTCGCCGGCCTCGCCATCCACGGTGGGCAACTCAGGGGCCGAAGCCCCGTCGTCACTCTCGGCCCCCGTGGCTACCTGAAAGAATAGCCGTAGGGGACCAGAGCCGCGTTCACAGCCGCAACGTAATCGCCCTGGCTGATCTCCCCACGTGCCGCCATGTCCTTGGCCTGCTGGGGTCCCAACTGGATACCACCAACGGTCACCGGAAGCTGATCCACAAGGGCCTGCGGTGCCGAGCCGTTCATCGGCTTAGCCGCTGCTACCTGGGCTTTCTGGCCTTCGGTCAGGGCCTGCTCGGTGTTGATGCCAAGGCGCTTAGCCTGAAGCTGTTGGTTTGCCCGAAGGCCTGCTTCCGTTTGCGCCGCGATCTGCTCTTGAAAGTCGGCTTCCTTGCGGTCCTTCTCGGCCTGCTCATGGTCGCGCCGCATCTGATCCACCCGGTCTTCAAGGGCCTGTCGCTCCCGTGTTTCCTGAGCGCGGATGTCGGTCGTGCCCGTGGTGATGAGGCCGCTGGCCTTGTTGAAATCGTTCATGACGTTCGTTCCTTCAATTTGGTCATGGTTGACCGCCCCGGCGCGTCATTGCTCCGGGTGCGGATAGGTTGGTGGTGATGGTGGTGGCTGATGTCCCGTGGAGTTTCCGTGAGACTTGGTGTCAGCGCCGTGGCGTGAACCCATAAGACATCGTCTGGAGGGCTTCAGGACGCGCGCTAAGGCCTGTTGGGGTCGTTGCTCCGGTAAGGCCATCGCTGCCTCCGGCGACCCTTCCACGCGGCGCTGTGGGTCTCATAGACATCTCGGCAAAACGCCGTGCGACTGCCACAGCCTCAAGCTCGGGATAGCCGTAGATTTCAAAGCATCGTTCAGCAGCCGTGTTGAAGCTCTGGGTCCAATCGATGCCGATGCCCGGAAGCCTTCGGTCCAACTCGGAGGTGGTCTCCCAGTCATCGGCCTTGATCCATTCGACCAATGCAAGGGCCGCTTCCCGCGTCGGGTAGGTCGCGACCCATTCCCGCCGCCTGATGTCGTCAAGGGTCAAAGCGCGCATTCCGGTCGTTGCGCCACCTTAGCGGCCCGTGCTTCACGATCAGCGGCAGATGGTCACGGAAGGTTTCCCCATGCTCGCTGGCCGCTGTCGAGGCCTCCAGCATGTCGATAACGCTGGGTTCCTTGTCCCGCGACGGATGCCGAACGGGCAGGCGGTTCAACCAGTCCAAGGCGTCATGTTCGACATGCCCTCGAAGACCAGCCTTGACGGCTCCTTTGCCGACCAGCCGCTTCAGTTCCATGTTCAGCATTGACCGGCTGGTGATGTACGCGCGGTCAGCCCATTTGCCGGTGGTGTGAACCCCCTGTCTGCGGGTCCGCTTCATCTCGACCGTCTGGACGATCCATTCACGGTCAGTCTCGACAACGCGGATTGCTGGGGTGATCTGGCGGGTTATCTCAACCATTGACTGCCTCCTTGACCAGACGCGCGGCCTCTCGCTTCATCTTCCGTGCCTCGGCTACCTGGGCCTTGTTGCGGTGATACCATTCGCGGCTGATTTCCTTGGCGCGAGCCGGGTTCGCTGCTCGCCATTCTCGACCGTGTATCCGCCATGCAATGCGGTCGGCCTCAGTCGACATGATAGGGGTCGGCTCCTGTGGTGATGTTCATCTGTTGTGATCCTTTCGGGTGAGGTGTTCGTGGTGACATTCGAGAGCTTCCCTTAAAGGGACGCTTCCGGTTGACGTGGAAGGGTGAAGACCTGTGGAGGGGAGACCATCGGTCATCCAAGCCTCGGGTGGTCAGACTTCAGGGTTCGTTTGGGTTCCCTCTGGCTATGACCTTGGAACAAGGGAAATCCAGAGAGTAGACCAAAGCTCTGAGTGAAGTTGTGCTGAGGTTGATCAGGTACTCAGGAGACACATTCCATGGTCTTCGGAGCGAAGCGACCAATGACAATTCAGAAATAAGGGTATCTCTAGGCTGTCTCTGGTTACAGAGGGCTTCTAGAGGGTGTCTTATGTCCCTGAGCAACTCAGGAGAACCTTGGTGCCATCTTCGGATAAGCCTATCGTCGATAGGGAGCCCGAAGGCCTGATCAAGGTGACACCCGAAGGGAAAGTCCCTGAGGGGAGTTGTGCCTATATGCGGTAGTCAACCGCTTATGCTATTGTTATCATTTAGAAATCTTGGTTCAGCGCCTTCATAACTTCCGGGTTCGTTTCAGTTTGAACAATCTTCCGGTATCCCGCTTTCGTGCCGCGATCTGGGCCTTGATTGCAGCGACATGCTTCGACACTGCCTGCTTCGAGATGCCGAGCAGAGCCGCCACTTCGGATTGCGACCATCCATCCACGATGTAGAAGGCGACCTTCTCGCGGGTGCCGACCCCGATGCCCTCGGCTGTCCATGGGTCGAAGCCGAGAAGGTCAGCCACCACGGGGGCCTTGCTCGTCTTCAGGCGTGCCCAGACATCAAACGGAGCGCGTCCCCGCTTGGTTACCTCATAGCGCTGTACACGGCCTCGCCAAGCGATCCCCTTGCATTCAGCCTCCAGAGCCTCACAGGGCTGCGAAAGATGAGATCGCACGGCACGGTCGGTGATCCCCAGCACCTTCGCGGAAGCGGGCTGCGAGAAGCCCTCAGCGCGTAGGACGAGGGCGGCCTTATGGTTGAACTCTGGCGCGCGTTCACTGAATTTGCGGGCTGCCTCTTGGTAACGGGGCGTTGTCCAGCGTGGGCCTTTCCGTCGAAACGCCTCCACCTCGGCGGTCCAGTAGTCCGAAACCTTGACGAAATCGGCTTCAAGGAGATTGAAGTTGGTCATATTGGTTCCTTTTGCGGCGCATCGAGGTGACCAGCCCTGCCGCTTTACGCAGCGGGAGCTAGCCTGATCCAATTTTCAAGTTGAGCGGTGGAGAGGCGCTTGATGAGCTCGCGCGCCATGGCTTCCAGGCGTTCCCTCCCGGAATCTGCGGAAGGGTTTCGCGTTTCCGTACGTACGGACTGGCCCTGAAGCTGCCGCACCCCGGCCTGCTTCTGCCGCCATTCTCGGACGCGGTCGGCCTCGGCACTTGGGCTCTTCCGACCTTCCGCAATGGCAATGAACTCATAGGCACGAGACTTGCTGATGGGACAGTGATCGGCGAGGAACGCGACAAACTTGCCCGTGCCAACGCGCTTCTTGGCCTCGATTAGGTAGAGGCCCGCCGATTTGGCGTGTTCCATAGCCTTGGTGTAGTTCTTTTCACCGGCCTTGTAATGCCCGTAGGCCTGAGCCCCGATTTGTTGGACAGTAGTGTCGTCAAAATTCAAGAGCGATCCTTTCGTGATAGTGCTTCATACAAAACAGTTCGCCGGTGATTTCATACAAAACCGGAGGACAGATAGAGACGCACACGGCCTTACATCTACCGACCAGCCAGTGCGCCACTTCCCATCGCCTAGGAAAAGCGAAAGAGACAATGGCAGTCGCAAACGCTGGGAGAACAGCGCCGGTCGGTAGATGTGAAGTCGCATGAATGAAACGCGTCTCGTAGTGCTAGTGGGGGCCGTTGTCATTCAGGGAGCAAATGAGCCTAACTCGCCTAGCGGTCCGGATTGTCGCCTTTGCAGTACTAGTGGAAGGCCTTGTGAACTGATGGTAGGTGCGAGTGGGGCAACCTAACCCAATCCGTCATGGCGCGACCAAATCGCCTGCGTGGTGCTAGTGGGGGCCTTATTCAGCGGTTTCTAATGTTCGCCCGCCACAGTCTGCTGGGTGTCCCTATTGTCACGCCGTATCAATCAGCCGCTGCACCTGAGAAGCTGAGAACGGCTGGCCGTTGACGGTCGTGTATCCCCGTCCTGCAAGCATCGCTGCAATCTCACGAAGGCTTCTCGCCTTGCCTGTCTTGGGGCTCTTCCGGGCCAATCGCTTGGCTTCCTTGATCAGGTCCGGCTTGTCCAAGCGGTAACCGTGATTCCCTTCCACGCGCCGTCCAATGGCCTTGGAGGCCCTGTCCCGTGCACCCTTGAGTTTCGCCACGAGCTGCGCCTTCTCAAACTCAGCCACGGCTCCGAGTATCTGCCGCACCATTGCTGCGGTAGGCGTGTCGTCGGTGAAACTGTCCGGCGCATCGACCGGGATCAGCTCATAGCCGAGACCTTGCAGGAGCTTATGGCCTGCTATCTGCACCGCGAGGTCACGCGCGAACCGACTGGCGTTCTCGATTAGGATCACCCGCGCCCCATTGCCTGCCAAGTACTCAAGGAGGTCTTGGAAGCCCGGACGTGTATCAATCGGGTCAGCCCCGCTCACTGCCGCATCGTGGAACTCCCGAACCACTTTGATCCCGTGGCGCTTGGCGTAGGCCTCGATAGCTTGCTGCTGCCGTGGTGCACTGTCGCCATCGACATTGGTGCGTGAGGATGTCCGAAGGTAAGCAACTGCTGTGGTCATTCTCTGAAGTCCGATCCCTTGTGGTGCAAGCCACTGGGCTCGCTTTCTGTACCTCGTACTTGAGAATGAGGTACAGCGTCAAGGACAAGACGCCTGCGAAACTGTCGGGTTGTGCTATGGTCCGGGTGTCCCCAGCCGGCATCGACCCGAGCCCAGCGTCACCCCTCAGGGCATCGCAACGGCCATCGTCACGGAAACCGGCGGGCGTCTTATCGTCGAACCTGACCGGGTACGGGGGGCCACCGCGCGTGCCTCTTATCCGATCACCCGCGCGGATTTTTGTACCAAACATTCCCGACCCACATTAGATGTCCCTAATGGCAACTCTGCGGTACGACGTCAGGCGGGAACAGGATGGAACGTTGACGGTGTTCGACGTGTTCACTGGGCAGCCTGCTATTGTAGCGGGCCACCCATCTGTCGACCTTCCCGACCCGGAGTACGCCAAGGAGCTGGCGGACATCCTGAATGCCAACGACCTGAAGCAGAGGCTGTCCCACGGGAGGTTCCCAGGAGGGTTCGCCTGATAGCACTTAGGTGCCGCGCTGCGCCTGAAATCATCGCTGGCTCTAAGCGAAAAAAGCTCTTGACAATGTATCTAAGTGGACGTTGATAACCTATTCGTCGCCGGCCGAGGGTATAGGCACTGGCGAGTGGGAAGGGTCTTCAACCTCCTGCCCCTCACGAGGGTTAACGATGGGCAGCCAATCGGTGTTGTCGGTTGTCGTCTTGGAAGACGAGCCGCTAATTGCGCTCGACGTTGAAGACACATTGTCTGATGCCGGCTTCAATGTCTTGGCAGTCCTGCCATCTTGCTCTCAGGCTCTTAAGTGGCTGCAATCAAATTCCCCCGATGTAGCCGTCCTTGATATCGAGCTGAATGATGGAAGTTGCGAGGACATAGCCAGGCTCCTTTATGCGCGGGATATCCCGTTTGTCGTCCATTCGGGAATCGTGTTCGATCCTCGCTACTACGCCCCGATCTTTCAAAAGGGAACTTGGGTATCAAAGCCAGCTGCGGACGGTGATGTGACTAATGCAGTGGCCGCTTGTGTCAGAAGACGGTCCGCCGCATGACGTTTATGGCACTCAATTGGTTCACCCCAGCAGTCCCCATTAGGGAACCCCTAGGTCTCCGCTACAACGTCGCCTCGGTCGAGGCAGCCGGCGCGCAGCTCCTAAGGTTCACCAAGAGGGGCGCTCATTGGCGACGTGCGGTCCAGGTTTGCGTGGCCTTCAGGAAGCATAGGGCGTCAGCTCAAGAGGTCCAAAGGCTCTTCTGGCTGGCTGCCAAGGAGGAGGAAGTCCTGCTCTCCGATTAACAAATGTTAATTTGGCGGGAACAATTCGCCGCCTCGTGCATTGCTGGCCGTCAGTGTTCGACAAACAGGTCGGCCCATGTCATCCATCGTCGTCCTGCTTGTTGAGGATGAGAGTATGATCCTCATAGATGTTGAGCACTCCCTGGTTGACGCTGGTTTCGAGGTGGTCTCAGCGACGAAAGGGGCAGATGCAATACGGGCCTTCAACGACGACCCTGAGCGCATTGAGGCCCTAGTCACAGACATAAGACTGGGCGAGGGACCCACCGGCTGGGAAGTCGCCCGGCACACTCGGAGCGTCAATCCCAACCTACCTGTCATCTACGTGAGCGGAGATGGTGCGGACGATTGGCCCGCGCTCGGGGTGCCCAACAGCATCATGATCACCAAGCCGTTCGTCATGCCCCAGATCATTACAGGGCTCTCGAACCTACTGAATGAGGGTGGTCCAACTTCCTCCTGACTACCCTGGCACCCTAAGGCACCCCTCGGCTGCACCACAGGGAGAACTGCTGGGGCTGCCTGAGGAGGCGATCAAGCGTCACTTAGGGGATCACCCAAAGGGAGAACAGGCGAGGGTAGTGCCAGTGGAAGGCTTTGTGACCTGAGGGGGCAAGACGGTGAACTGCCTGTAAGTTCATCCGAGATGCCACCCCCTGCTAAACCCAAAGCTCACCGCTGGAGCCATAGGGCCACCTCGCGTTCCAACGAGGCGTTGGCGACAAGGAGCGCCTTCACGGCCTCCCGGGCGTCTCCACCGCTGGCGGCTTTTGCCTCGTCGGCAGCCAGCTCCAAATCGCCGGCGGATCGATCGAGTTGCGGCTCGGTGGCCGTGTGGCTCACGCTCCGAACCATTAGTGCGCCCCCTTGTCGGAACCTGCCGGGCATCTTGATAGTTCTGCAGCGAAGCGCTTCGTGAGAGATCGAGGAGAGAGAAATGGCTGTCATCCTGATCGGTGCATTGCTCATTGTCGCTGGCATTGTGTACATGGCGCTGGCAGTGCTTAATCGCGGGCGGCTTAGCAATCCGACGCCCTTTCCCGCACGTCCAGGCGGCCCGACGCCAAATCTCGCAACGCCGGGTCCGACACTTGAGCCGCGCCATCGCGGGCTGGGTTTCCTCGGGCTGTCGCAAAACTGGCCCGGCCTACTGATGATCGGTATTGGTGTCGTCCTGCTGTTGTCGGCAGTCGTCATTTAGGGCCTTAGCTTCAGCATCCTCGTCGGTCTTCCTAACGGGACGCCCGGCGCCTTGAGTGCCTTCATCACGTGGCCCTTGTGGACGGCTACGAACCTGTCGGCGACGGCTTGACACTGGTGGAAGACGAAAGCGCGGAGGCGAATGGAAGCTCAGCAATGCCCACGATTGGGCAGCTGCTGCTGGTCCGATGCGGGCTGTGTAACGTCAAACGATGGTATCTGCCGAGTGACCTGAGGGAAATCTTCGGGGAGGTTGAGGAGGAGCTAGTCGGGAGGAAAATGAGCTGCAGACGGTTCGGCAAGAACGAGTACATGCACGCCGAGACACAAAACCCGTCGGCACGGGAACGCCAGGCATTCGGGTGACGCGGCTCGCAGAGATCAGGACGGTGCGGCGGGTTGTCTGGCGTGATGAGGAGTGAGGCCCAAGGCTATGTAGCTGCTAGCTTTCGCGCCAGCATCTTGACTGTGACTGTCTCTCCCGCAGCAGTGCGAAATGGTCTCTCTCTCAAATCCAGCACCTCAAATCCCGAAACTCTATTCGCCGTTTGCCCCGCAGTCGGTAGGTTTCTGCGATTTCGACCGTGTGCGCCGAACGTCTCGTATATGAGAAATCCACCTGTGCGTATCAGAGGGCAGACCGCCTCAATGACCTTGTCGGAAACGTAGTGAATAACAAGCACGAGATCGAAAGCCTCTCGGGAGAAAGGCAAAGACTGTTCAGCGTCGACCAAAACTGGCTGCAAATTCCCTCGGGGTGGCTTCACTGTTCGCCAGCTTGCCATCGACTGGTCTAGTCTGTGTTGATCTATGTCAGCCGCCACGACCCGATTACCTTGAGCGGCAAAGAACAATGAATGCCTGCCAAATCCAGAAGGGACATCTAGCACATCGAGCCCGGACGTCTTTGGAAGGCGCTTGAAGCAGCGTCGGACGTATGGCGATAGATCTAAGTCGGTGGGGAATCGGGCGCGGCGATCAAGCTGTTCTGGCATCAGGCAGCCCTATTGGAATGCCGCAATGTGCGCACTATGAGCGAGCTTGCTTGAAGAGAAGAAGCCCCCACATTCGTCGCGGCGGCTGCAGTTGGAGCATTCGTCGAGGTACTCGTTTTTCCAATCGCTAATCGACTGCCTTGCATACCGATGAATCGACGGATCAAGTACGCATAGTTGATGGTTGTACACTGACACATTCATCTTGGCGGCCGCCAAGAACTGGACTGCCGACCGAAGCTCGCCACGGTATTCGAAAGGGTCGATCCAGAGCTTGTCCATGTTTGCACGGGTGAACCCGGTAATCTCCAAACCCATAAACGTGATGTGGTCAACGAACGTCAAGTTCCTGAAGATATATTCTGAGAGCTCTAGTAGCCCATTGCATGTCTGCTTGTGCACGACAACGCGTACTTCGACCTTCTGTCCAAGCGCCCCCAGATTCAAAATGCCCTTAACGGTCTCGTCAAAGGCGCCCTTGGACTGAACAACGTAGTCGTGGACTTCAGGATCGATCGAATAAAGAGGAATGCCTAGCGATAGATGTCTGTGGTTCAGGCTTGCATAGCGTGACGCAAACTCGAAATCTTGGAAAGCCCGACCGTTGGACAGAATGTGGACCGCCGTGTCTGGGATAAGCGCTTTGGCTGTGGACAAAAGATCAAAAAAATCTTCCCCAAGCAGAGTAGGTTCGCCTCCCGTCAGGCCCAGAAATGGTGTGCTGACCGGCAGAAGCGGAAGCAGCTCCTGCATCTCCGCAGCGAGCCAACTGTCATCAATATCTTTCGGGGGCTGCGAGCACATAAGGCAGTAGTGGTTGCAGCGTTCCGTGAGCAGAAAATAGTTGGCGCTGGCCGTTGCCCGGAAAAGCACTCGGATTGCATTCCGACCGGGAACGAACCTAATGACATCTCCATCGCCAAGGTACCCAAAATGGTCCGGTAGGACGATGATATGCTTGCTATTAGCAACTTGCTCAGCTTCGGTCCTATGGGCTTCAAAGGTGACAACCCATTCGAAACCCTCTGCAAGGCTTCCACCTCTGAAGAGGCGGGCGTCGTGCTCCGAGTTGACAAGCTGCCCCACCCGATCAGCGCCGATCAGCCGGAGTAATACGGGCCGAGGGTTGGCTATTAGGTTGTTTGTCTTGGCGAAGCCGCTGAGCTGGAGCATCCTAGTTGGCCCACTGTAAGAACAACTCGCGGATCATCGGACTGTCTTCCATCAGGCTGATGAGCCTCTTGAAGATGGTCATGTTCCGATGACAAAAGGCGGACCTCGTCTTCAGCCCCACGAAGTCACGCTGTGTGGCCATGTGGAAGACAGGGTCTGACCCGCAGTAAGGCTCAAAAGCGCACTCTGAGCACATCGGTGCAGAGCCGGCGAAGGACTGCTCTATCGGGTCCAGCAGGGCGTCTGACGCGAATATCTCCTGGTAACTGTTGGCATGGACGTTGCCGATACGGAACGTCTTGTCGCCCATCTCGGCCAACATTCGTGCCTCGTCTGACGCATATACGTCGCCGTCATAGTTGTACACGACCGCCGATATCCCTATCCCGGCAGGGCTCATCAGATCCACATAGCCAGGCTCAAATGGAGTGAGCATCTTTGTCAGGATGGTTGACGCGTAAAACTCCTTAAACGGCAAACCCTTCCTATTCAGGTCAATTATGTATTCCAGGCCATCGAAATAGAAATCCAACCATCTCTCGACATCATAGGCCGCATACGACTTGGTCTTGATGGCGAACCCGTATGGTGACAAGGGTCGGAGGAATATACCTGGGAATTGTAGCCGCACGTATTCGTCAATGATCGGACGGCCCATGGGGAGGCTCGTTTTGGTCGTCGTCATGAGCGCACTAACGCGTTCATGCCCGAGCACCTTCCTCGCCTTCTCGATGCCTGCAACAGCTAACTGGTAGCTGTTCTTGCCAGGGCGTGGACGGTTTGAATTGTGGAGGTGAGACGGCCCATCTAATGAGGTTGAGATAAGGATTTTATGGAGGCGGCAAAACTCCAGCATCGCGTCATCTACAACTGCGAGATTTGTCGTGATTACGAACTGCAAGTCTCGCTGCTCCGATGAATTAATCCGCTCGGCTCGTTCTACGACGTAGCGGATCAATTCAAAGTTCAGAAGCGGCTCTCCTCCCTGAAATTCGATCTTTATGGAAGGGCTCGGCGAGCGAAATACCAACGCTAGTGCTTTTTCTGCGGTCTCCTCACTCATGTCAAATGCGGAGCGGTCCTCACTCTGCCTCGATACTTGGCAGTAAGGGCACGAATGCTCACAGCGAAGCGAGACCACCATGATATGAAGGGCTGTAAAATTCTCTAGCCGCTTCGCTTTGGTTCGGACTTTGTTGGCGAGCAATGCCTTACCGAGGTTTGATGAGGCATCAAAAAGAAAGTGTCGGTGCCGAAGGCGCAAGTAATGGGGGTCGCTAGTCGGCAGTTCGTGTCGAATGAAGGACGACAGTACCGCCCGTGATAGAACCAAATATTCTCCCGCCTGATTGGTGAGTACGTAACGATCACCTTCCAGCGGCGAAAAACGAAAGAAGGCCAATTGATATTGGGCTTCGACAGCCCCCCGAAAATCCGCTGGTGGAGCGAACTTAGTCAATTGATTGAAGGCCGGATTTGGAAAAAGCCAGGGCTAGCACTGCGTTTCTGACCGAGGCAGTTTCCTCGGCTACGGTCCTGCGTAGGTCCTGGTCTAGTACTTCAAGTCGCAGAGCTTCAATGGCTCGATCAGCCTGCTCCAACGAGGTCGGCTTATTGAAGTGAAGCACGCACTTCGCGAACCCAGCCTCTGTGGCAATGTCCACTGACGAGCCGCCGGTCACTCTATAAACGGCACGCTTCACGCAATCCAACGAGAAGACGGTCAGATCAAATCGTATCTCTGCGGAGTTCGCCGTCTCCACGGTTGCGGTGAGCATGTGCAGCTAGCAGTAGCTGTAGCCGGAACAGTGAGAACCATGACTGGAGTGCGAAGAATGGCTGGAATGGTATGCCATCCTCACTTCGGTGCCGCTGGAGCGATCAAGGACCACTCCGAACCCATCGTTGCCTGGCGATACGCTGGTTTCCGTTGCATTCGCGATTGCTTCAGCGGAATCTATCGAAACCGCCGCTTGCACCGGTGTGCCCAAGATAATCGAAGCCGACAGAGCAATCGGCGACAGAAAATTGCGCTTTGTCATTTAAGATTCCCCATCCCCAAGATGCTTAGACTTAAAGCGCCCTCGGTCGGAACGCAAGTGGTTCTGAGCAGCTTCCACCAACAAGGTTAGCATTCTTTGAGCTATAAGGACCCCATCATGAGCAATTAGGCCTGATTCTCGCGACTTTTTTAGTGGAGGAGCACTTCTTCGGTTCTTTGTCGGACCGGGCTTTGGTACACTGCTGCTTTGGCCCTACAGCAGCGACAATTGACCGCTTCCAGCCTTGGAACCCTCAGGGAACTTGATCTGAGTCGCCGGCTTCTCAACGATCACAAGCGCGTCGTCCGGCGCCGTCCGCTGTAGCTGCTTCGCCTCAGACCACGGCGCGGTCAGCCATGTCTCGGTTTCTTGTGGGAGTACTGCGGGTTGCGGATGTTGGTGGCGCCATAGTCGGCCTTGCCTTTGACCCGCTCGGGAGGGGTCGGCATCCCCCAGAGCAGTTTGGCAACCTCACGCTGACCATCTAGCGCGTTGCGGACCACCGGACCCGGAAGGTTGGGATAGATATCTGGGGACGGCTCAAGGTTCCCCAAGATGTCCCGCAAAGCGCCCGTCCATTGGCGGATGGCCTCTTGCGACGTGGTGAGGTTGTAGAGGTTGCACATCGTTTTAATGTTCCCGACAGGACACTGAGTTTCAACCAGTTCTCTCATCGCCAGTTGCCCGGGTCCAGTTGCCCCTTGAAATAGTTGTTTAAGTGGCTCTTAGTTGAGGTTGGTGGGTTTGGATGTTGGGTTATGCGTTCGGTTGTGAAGTTTCTCGCTGTCGCGTCAGTTATTGTCGCCACATCAAGTTCAGCTAAGGCTCTGGAATACAAGCCGGTGTCGTCGCCGGGCGAGCTTCCGTTTCTCATCGTCTCCGGTGAATTTGGCGTCAACGAACCTCTGAATGAGTTTAGGCGCGCTGTCGCAAGCAGTGGGGCTAGGGTGGTCGTATTCGACTCGCCGGGGGGCAGTATCGGAAGTGCAATGCAGCTTGGACGTATGATCCGGGCGGCCGGCCTTGATACGCTTCAAGTCCGACAGTTGCAGTGCGCGTCGGCTTGCTCGTTAGCTTACATGGGTGGCGTTCGCCGTGTTGCCGATCCGGGCTCTATTGGTGTTCACCGCTCATCCTTCGCCCCAGACAGCGGGATGTCTACCGACGAGGCTGTGGCGAACGTTCAAGCCGTAACTGCCGAAATCATGTCCTACATGGCCGAGATGGGCGTAGACCCCAAGTTGATGGCCGTGGCATTGAGCTACGACAGGTCTGATATGCGATATCTGTCCGCCAGCGAGATGGGTGAACTGCGCGTCACCAACATTTCCACCACGCCGCCGTCCGTTGACACGTCGCGTGTGTCGCCAACCCCCAGTCCGGCCCCAACTGAAGCCAGCGCAGACGAGCGCCAGCTAGAGAGCGCGGCGGTAGCATTTATCAAAGGGCTCATCGAGCACCATGGCGACAACGCAGATTTGGCGATCGCTCAGGTTCAAAATTCGTATGCTGGCATCGTCGATTATTACGGAAAGCCAACGGACCTAAGCTCGATCATCGCCGACAAGAGAAGCTATTTCCAACGATGGCCTGAACGTGGATACAATCTCCACGACGAGAGCGTCATAGTCACTTGTGCCAATGAGCGATGCATGGTGTCGGGCACTTACGACTGGGTCGTCCGCAGTCTGCCAAGGCACAAGCAGGCTAAGGGTGTGGCGCGCTTCAGCTATACGATTGCGATTGGACAGAGCCCCAAAATCATCGCTGAGACCAGCAAAGTCACGCGCTAGGCAAGCCAACGGTTGCCAACGCCTTCACCATGGCCTCAGTTGCCACCTTGAGCCGCGCCTCTTCCCCACCATAGTTGTCCCCAGCGCCGCCCCCTGAGTGCCCCATGATGGACCGCTTGAGCTTCTCGGGGACCCAAGCGATCACCAGCAAGTCTTCCATGCGGTGGCGCAACGAGTGGGTGGTCACCTTCTTGTCAGTCACGGCGGCTCTGACGTGCTTTCCAAGCGCCGCCGAGGCTTTGTCGCCGCCGCCTTCATGACCGTAACGGGCAAACAGCATTTTACTCTCACCTGCAGCCGTGACTGCCTCCCGCGCCGCCTGGAGGGCGTCACCAATGAGGGGAACCTTCCGGCGAGACACTTCGGTTTTGACCCGGCGCTCGTCATGCCACTCAACGTCGATGTGCGGATATTGGGCCTCCAGCATAACGTCGCTGACCCGAAGCCCGGTAATCTCGGACAGACGGCAGCCGGTGCCTTCTAGGAGCCTCCAAATCTGTTGGAGGTCGCCGGCAGCGCGGTCAAGTACCCGCTCCCGCGTCGCGGCCAATTGCTCGGGGGTGAAAGGAAGCCTCTTTCGCTTGTCTGGCTCCCTACTGCTGTCGGCAACATCAAGCTTCTCAAACTGGTTCTTTGTGCCGGTCAGGTCGAACTCACGAATGCCATAGGCAACGATTGCGCGCACGACATTGAGGTATCGGTCCACAGTCGCAGCAGTCGGGATTTCCTTCAACATGGCGTTAGCAACGGTTCTGGCGTCGGCACGCTTCATGTCCGCCAGCACCGGGTCATAGCCGAGAGCCGACTTCACATGCCCGACCACCCGGTCGGCTTGTTGCTGATCCCGCTTCTTCGATTTCTCGGAAGGATTGGTCTTGGTGAACCGGTCCTTCAGATAGAGCCGCTTGGCGTCCTCTAGGGTGGGTGCGGGACCGACGGGCTTATTTGAGGAGGTCAGAAGCGTGAGCAGTGCGCGGTCCTCGTCAGAGACGCCAACGGGATGGTCGGTCTCTTCGTCCCTCGGGTAGCCGTTGGCGATCTGCTCAGCGACTACATCGCGAGCAATCCATTCGGACAGTTCCTCATGATCATCAGGATCGCCGCTGCCGGCGCGATATGGGTTGAAGCCAAGGTCCCGAAGTCGCTTCGTCGCTTGGTCGAACAGTTCGCGCGCTGTGAGCTTCGCAGCCGGCGCCTTCACTCCATGCAACTCATCCCATGCTTTGGCGAAGATTTGCTCTGCCTCGGCGTGGGTGGCGTCATACTGCTTGCGCACCTCGGCGTCGGTTCTTCCGAGGCGAAGCACCATCTCAGTCTTGCCGAGAATGCCTTGAAGTGCCTTCGGCACCTTCCTTCGATAGACCTTCCTGTTGCCGCGCGGCTGGACGTGTTCCAGTGCCATTTTCATCCTCGGTGTACCCCTCGGTGTACCTTTTGGTGTACCTCGGGGAACGTTGAAACCCGTGAGTTCCTTGATTTCTGGGGATTGTCGGGTGGAAACTGGTGCCCCCGGACGGAATCGAACCGCCGACCTTCGGTTTACAAAACCGCTGCTCTACCAGCTGAGCTACAAGGGCACGGCGCTCCGGTTAGCATATTTCGTGCGCCAGTAAAGACAAAACTCCGTTTTCGATCGCTGATGGACCCCGCCGAGGTGGGCGGGCCGCCATGCTGAAAACCGCCAATGCGATTCCTACATATCTCTCAGGTGCAAACGCATCGAACGGGTGTCGCATGATCAGACTTGTCATCATCCTGCCGCTTGTCGTCATTGCCTGGCTGCTTGCGGTAAAGCTCATCAGGGACGTGAAGAGCGCCAATGTCGACTGGACCGGCATCGCCGCCATCGTCGGTTTTATCGCGATGGCGTTTTGGCTGCGGCATGTGACTGGGATGGGATGAATGGTGAATGGGCAAACGCCTTTCGGACCATTGACTATTCACAATTCACCCAAAGCCTTCGAACCTTTCACCACGTCACCGCAACTGATCTCCAGAGGCGAATGATCGCCTCGATCAAGGAGATCATCATGTTGAAGCGCACTCTTACTTCGGGCCTGGTCGCCATCTTCCTCGCCAACGGCGCGCTCGCCGGTACCGTCCAGTCGTCCTCCGCTCACGGCCATCATCACCACCATCACAAGCACCACGACAAGCCCTGGTGGTGGTGGAACCATCACCACAAGCATCATCACCACAAGCATCATCATCACCACGGGAAGGTGATCATCTTCCTTTGAGCGAGACGACCTGCCTCGCGGAAAGGGCGGCTTCAGCCGCCCTTTTTTGCGTTGAGCGCTCGATCGATCAGATCATGGTTTCCATCGGCTGATTTCCAGCCTTCAAGAAAATCCCAAATTCTTTCGAACCTTTTTCCGCGCCGAAACGACCGATGATCAAGAGGCGGATGGATCGCCTCTCGCAACGAAACAAGGAGATCGTCATGTTCACGCGCAAAATCGCTTCTGCCCTCATCGCCAGCACCGTCGCCGCCACCTCGCTGGTCGGCACCGTCCAGCCGTCGGCCGCCCACAGCCATCACCACAACCGCGAAATCGGCATCGGCATCGCCGCCGGCGTCGGCGGCTTCGTGCTCGGCAGCCTGCTCAACCAGCAGCCCCGCACCGTCTATGTCGACGACGAGGGTGGCTCCTGGCACGTCCGCCGCTGCGCCAATCGCTACGCCAGTTACGATCCGTACTCCGACACCTATGTCGGCTACGACGGCTACCGCCACTATTGCCGCCTTTAAGAGGAGGCACCCCCACACGGAAAGGAGGGGCTGTACGCAGCCCCTCCTTCCTGATTTGAGCGCGCCGCGGTGCGGGCTACGGTTCGGAGATCGGCAATCCCGCTGCACGGCAGATGCGGGCAACACTCGCATTCTGCGATTGATCCCCCATGGCGATGAGTTCGAAGCTGCTTCCTTCATCCGGATAGATCTTGGCGGCGAACGGTTGGTCTGTTGTATGACCACCGGACGACGTCTTTGCAGCGACATGGCCGCAGACCAGGATTTCGCGGCGGCCGTCGAGCGTTCGCTCGCCGGCACGCATCGTCCCGAATTTGGCGGATACAGGATCATGTAAATGCTGGCGAATGCCGATCGTGATTGTCTCCTCCAAAGCGAGCGAGATCGGAATCTCGCTGACTTGCTGGGAGACAGGGGCGGGCTCGGGCACCGTCGCCACGCATCCGCACAGTGAAGCGGCGAGCAAAAGCTGAAGCGTTCTCCGCATTATAATCGGAACCCGCCGATCATCCTCGTCACCTCAGCGGCGGCGTCGCGCACCAGCGGCCCGATCTCGTCCAGCCGCTCCATCGTCACCCGCACCGTCGGTCCGGAGACCGAGACACCGCCGATCGGCTCGCCGAACTCGTTGAAAATGGCGGCGGCCACGCAGCGCATGCCGGGATGCCGCTCCTCGTCGTCGACCGACCAGCCGCGGTGCTTGATGACAGCCAGGTCATGGGCCAGCGCCGAAATGTCGGACAGCGTCTTGTCGGTGAAGCGCTGCAGGCCCGACTTGCGCAGGATGGCGGCGACGCGTTCCGGCTCGAGCTGCGCCAGCACCGCCTTGCCGATGCCCGAGGCATGGAAGGAGCTGCGCGTGCCTGGGCGGAAGAAGGCGCGGATCGCCTGATGGGTCTCGACCTGGCTGACGAAAACGACGCAATCGTCCTCGGCGACGCCGAGATTGGCGGTTTCACCGGTCTTCTCCATCAATTCCTGCATGACCACGCGGGCCCGGTCGACCAGCTTGCGGCGGCGCAGGAAGGCGGCACCCATGCGGTAAGTCTCGACGCCGATCGACCACAACTGGTCCGATGTATCGAATTCAACCATGCCGTGGTTCTGCAGCGTCGTCAGCATGCGGTAGGCGGTGGACGCTGCGAGCTCGCTGCGCGCCGAAATCTCGCTCAGCGACAGGCCACTGCCTTCGGCGACGATGGCCAGGATGCGCAAGGCCCGGTCCAGCGACTGTACAGAACCGGCCTCGGACGGACCGTTGAAAGCGCGCGGCCGGCCGCGCTGGCGTTTTTTGGGGGTGTGCATGGGGGCCTAGTCGCCGCTTTTGGCGAAATCGCAATGAAAAACATTTTCACAGATTATGGTGCCCGGATTCATGAAAAACGGAAAAGCCAGCGAAATCAGTGGACAGGAGCCGTTTTCTAGAAATGAAAAATTATTCTGAAAAAATTGAAAAATGAAAACCATACTGGCATTGTCGGTCGACCAACAATTTGCGGAGGCTGGACATGGCCAGGATGCGCGCTGTAGATGCAGCGGTTCTCGTTCTCGAAAAGGAAGGCGTTTCCTGCGGCTTCGGTGTGCCGGGCGCGGCGATCAATCCGTTCTATTCGGCGCTGAAGGCGAGGGGCTCGATCCGCCACATCCTGGCGCGCCATGTCGAAGCGGCCTCGCATATGGCCGAGGGCTACACGAGAGCTAAATCAGGCAATATCGGGCTGTGCATCGGCACGTCGGGCCCGGCCGGCACCGACATGGTCACCGGGCTCTATTCGGCGGCGGCGGACTCCATCCCGATCCTGTGCATCACTGGTCAGGCGCCGCGGGCACGGCTCAACAAGGAGGATTTCCAGGCGGTCGATATCGCCGCCATAGCCGCACCCGTCGCCAAATGGGCGGTCACGGTCATGGAGCCCTATCTCGTGCCGATGGCGCTGCAGAAGGCATTTCACCTGATGCGCTCGTCGCGACCGGGCCCGGTGCTCATCGACCTGCCGGTCGACGTGCAATTGGCCGAGATCGAATTCGATATCGATGCCTATGAACCGCTGGTCCCGTTCAAGCCGGCAATGTCGCGCGCCCAGGCCGAAAAGGCCTTGGCGATGCTCAATGCCGCGGAAAAGCCGCTGATCGTCGCCGGCGGCGGCATCATCAACGCCGATGCGTCGGATCTGTTGATCGAATTTGCCGAGATAACGGGCGTGCCGGTCATCCCGACGCTAATGGGCTGGGGCGCGATCCCCGACGACCACCGGCTGATGGCCGGCATGTGCGGGCTGCAGACCTCGCATCGCTACGGCAATGCGACGATGTTGGAAGCCGATTTCGTCTTTGGCATCGGCAATCGCTGGGCCAACCGCCACACCGGTTCGGTCGATGTCTACACCAAGGGCAAGAAATTCATCCATGTCGACATCGAACCGACCCAGATCGGCCGGGTGTTCGCGCCGGATCTCGGCGTCGTCTCGGACGCCGGTGCGGCACTAAAGATGCTGCTCGACGTCGCCACCGAATGGAAGACGGCAGGAAAGCTGCGCGACTGGTCGGGCTGGGCGAAGGAATGCCAGACCCGCAAGAAGACGATGAAGCGCAAGACGCATTTCGAGCAGGTGCCGCTGAAGCCGCAGCGCGTCTATGAGGAGATGAACAAGTCGTTCGGCCGTGACACCACCTACGTCACCACGATCGGCCTCTCGCAGATCGCCGGGGCGCAGTTCCTGCATGTCTACAAGCCGCGCAACTGGATCAATTGCGGCCAGGCCGGCCCGCTCGGCTGGACGCTGCCGGCAGCGCTTGGCGTGCGCGCCGCCGATCCGGATCGCACCATCGTGGCGCTGTCGGGCGACTACGACTTCCAGTTCATGATCGAGGAACTGGCGGCCGGCGCACAGCACAAACTGCCGTATATCCATGTCGTCGTGAACAATGCCTATCTCGGCCTGATCCGCCAGGCGCAGCGCGGTTTTGCGATGGATTTCGAGGTGAGCCTGGCCTTCGAGAACGTCAACCGCGCCAACGATCCGGAGGCCGGCTACGGCGTCGACCATGTCGCGGTCGCAGAAGCGATGGGCTGCAAGGCGGTCCGGGTGCGCAAACCGGAAGAGTTCGCCGGCGCGTTCAAGGAAGCGCAGCGGCTGATGAAGGAATACCAGGTGCCGGTGGTGCTCGAATTCATCCTCGAGCGCGTCACCAACATTTCCATGGGCACGGAAATCGACAAGATCACCGAATTCGAGGACCTTGCCGAAAGCCATGAGGATGCGCCGACGGCGATTGTGTTGCTCGATTAGGCGCGCCGATATTCAGGTGAGACAGGCCTGCAAACGGCGCCTTCCTGCGCTTCCGGTGCTCACGTACAGAAAGTACGTTCCGCTCCGGTTCTCGAAAGTCACCGTTTTCGACTCTGCCCGACCTGAATCTCAACACGCCTAGGGCCAAGCAGAAGAAGGAGAAAAAGAATGCCGCGTTTTTCAGCCAATCTGTCGATGCTCTTTGGCGAGCATGAGTTCCTCGATCGTTTCGATGCCGCAGCCCGCGCCGGCTTCAAGGGCGTCGAATATATCGGCCCCTATGATCATACGCCTGACGTGGTCGCGGCCCGGCTGAAGAAGAACGGCCTGAACCAGGTGCTTTTCAACCTGCCGGCCGGCGACTGGGGCAAGGGCGAGCGCGGCATCGCGGTGCTACCCGACCGCGTGCCGGAATTCCGGCAAGGCATCGCCAAGGCGATCAGCTATGCCCATGCGCTGGGCTGCGAGCAGGTCAATTGCCTCGCCGGCATCGCGCCGCAGGGTGTCGATCATTCGGTGCTGGAAAATACCTTTGCCGAAAACCTGGCGTTTGCAGCCGAGAAACTGGAGCAGGCCGGCATCCGGCTTTTGATCGAGCCGATCAACACGCGCGATATCCCGGGCTTCTTCCTGAACTATTCGAACCATGCGCTGGCGATGATCGACCGCGTCGGCTCGAAGAACCTGTTCCTGCAATACGACATCTATCACATGCAGATCATGGAGGGGGATCTCGCCCGTACCATCGAGGCCAACCTCGGCCGCATCGCGCATATCCAGCTTGCGGACAATCCCGGCCGTCACGAGCCGGGGACGGGCGAGATCAATTATCCCTTCCTCTACGAGCATATCGACAGGATCGGCTATTCCGGCTGGGTCGGAGCGGAATACAAACCGAAGGCGGGGACGGAGGCTGGGCTGGGGTGGTTTCGGGAGCTTAACGGGCAGGGGAGTGCCGCGGCTTAGCTGTTACGATTGAAGTCGCGTTCCTTCGCGCCCCCCTCTGGCCTGCCGGCCATCTCCCCCACAGGTGGGAAGATCAGACGTCATCCCGGCTTTCGTCAATTCCCAACATTGCAGGGTGAGCGAGGCGCCGGAACTGCCAATCTCCCCACAAGTGGGGGAGATGGCCGGCAGGCCAGAGGGGGGCGCGAAGGAACTCAGCCTCAACGAAGGAGACAACAATGGAAACCATCGGCTTCATCGGCCTTGGCATCATGGGCGCGCCGATGGCGGGGCATCTCCTGGATGCCGGCTACGCCGTCATTGCCAGCGACCACCGCTCGAAGCCGCCGGCCGATCTCGTCGCCAAGGGCTTGAGAAGCATCACCGGCCACGCGGCAGTGGCGAAGGCCGCGGATATCATCATCACCATGGTTCCCGACACCCCGCAGGTAGCCGAGGTGCTGTTCGGCGAGAACGGTGTCGCTTCCGGCCTGAGCAAGGGCAAGCTGGTCATCGACATGAGCTCGATCTCGCCGATCGAGACCAAGGTTTTCGCCAAGAAAATCAACGATCTCGGCTGCGACTATCTTGACGCGCCGGTGTCGGGCGGCGAGGTCGGCGCAAAGGCGGCGTCGCTGACCATCATGGTCGGCGGCGAGGACAAGGCGTTCGAGCGCGCCAAGCCCGTGTTCGAAAAGATGGGCAAGAACATCACGCTTGTCGGCCCGAACGGCGTCGGCCAGACCACCAAGGTTGCCAACCAGATCGTCGTGGCCCTGACCATCGAGGCGGTCGCCGAGGCGCTGGTCTTTGCCGCAAAAGCCGGCGCCGACCCCGCCAAGGTCCGGCAGGCGCTGATGGGCGGGCTGGCGGCATCGCGCATCCTCGAGGTGCATGGCGAGCGCATGATAAAGCGCACCTTCGCGCCGGGCTTCCGCATCGAACTGCACCAGAAGGATCTCAGCCTGGCGCTGGAAGGCGCCAAGGCGCTCGGAGTTTCGCTACCGAATACTTCGACCACGCAGCAGCTGTTCAACTCGTGCGCGGCGAATGGCGGGGCGAAAGAGGATCATTCGGCGCTGGTGCGGGCGCTGGAGCGGATGGCGGGGCATGAAGTGGGTGAATAGTGAATGGTGAATAGTGAATGGTGAATGGTGACGGTAAGAACGCTTTCCCATTCACTATTTCACCATTCACCCTCCAAGGAATTTCCGTGCCGCATAAAGGCTCACCGCCGCCGCATTCGACACGTTGAGCGAGCGGATGGCGCCGGGCATGTCAAGGCGGGCGAGCGTGGTCACCGTCTCGCGCGTCTTCTGGCGCAGGCCCTTGCCTTCGGCGCCAAGCACCAGCGCGATCTTCTCGCCTGAAAAACCCGTTTCGAGTTCGGCCGGCCCGTCCGAATCGAGGCCGATGGTCTGGAAGCCGGCTTCGTGCAGCTGTTCCAGCGCGTCGGCGAGGTTCTTCACCTCGATCTGGTCGATATGTTCCAGCGCGCCGGAGGCGGATTTGGCCAGCACGCCGGATTCCTGCGGGCTGTGGCGGGCCGTGGTGATCAGCGCACCGGCGCCGAAGGCGACCGCCGAGCGCAGGATGGCGCCGACATTGTGCGGGTCGGTGACCTGGTCGAGCACCAGCACCAGTTTGGTATCGCCGAGCGCGTCAAGGCGCTTGGGCTTCAGCGGCTCGGCCTCGATCAGCACGCCCTGGTGGACGGCGTCCGAACCGGTGATCTTGTCGATGTCCTTCGGCTCGACCAGTTCGGCCTTGAACGGCAAAGCGGCGAGGTCGGCGATCGCCAGCCGCTCGGCGGCATTGCGCGTCACCAACATCTTTCTGATCCGCCGGCGCGGATTGTCGAGCGCGGCGCGCACCGTGTGCAGGCCATAAAGCCGCACCAGCCCGTCGGCGGCGTTCTCGCCCGGCGGCACCGGCTGGCGCGGCCGGAAGGCAGGCGCGCCGCCGGCCTTCTCGTCGCGATGGGCGCGACGCAGCTTGGCGTAGTGGGTGTCTTTGGCGGTCTTGGGCGTGTTGTCATTGCTCATGGCCGGCTTCTATAGCCGCGTCGCCGGGCTGTGGATACAGGCAGAAAGCCGGCTTGCCGGGCAGGCTGTCAAATTCAGCGCATTTTGCCTTGCGGTGCGGTTGACACCCACTGGCCTTGCCGCCATAAGGCGCTTCGCTGATTTCGGACAAAACCCTGGTTTCGACCTGATCGGCGAGAATGCCTCGTTGCAAGGCTTCGACGGCAGGCTGGAGAGGTGCCCGAGTGGTTAAAGGGGACGGACTGTAAATCCGTTAGCTTAGCTTACGTTGGTTCGAATCCAACCCTCTCCACCACTGCCAGCCCGCGAACCTTGAGGACGATGCGGGTATAGCTCAGTGGTAGAGCAGCAGCCTTCCAAGCTGAATATGCGGGTTCGATTCCCGCTACCCGCTCCAAACTCCCCACTCCGCATCAGATCTCAGCGAATATCTCGACAACGTTGCCGTCGGGATCGCGGAAGAACACTGTCCTGTGGCCCCATTCCTGGTCGGTGAGCGGCAAGACCGGCTGCACGCCCTTGGCCTGAAGCGCCTCGGCGCAGGCCGCCACCATCTCCGGCGCCACCCGGAATGCCATCTGCAGCGACAGCGCATCCCGCTGCTGCGGCGTATCGTTGAACATCATGCCGAGGCTGGTCAAGGCCAGCGTGTTGGAGCCGACTCGGTATTCGATCCAGCGTTCGCTAAGCTCGCGCTTCAGCTCAAATTCCATCACATCCCCGTAGAAGTGCCGCATGGCGGCCATGTCGCGGGCGAAGATGACGGTGTAGTCGATCTGACGGATTTTATTGAGCGCGTTCATTGTCGAAGTCCCGTGGCTGATGTTGCGATCGCTCCGCAACCTAGCTTTCCTTTAAAGGGGTACAAGACTATAGCTTATACTGGTATTGACGGTGACAGAATGACGTATGGCGGCCCACGGCACGAGGAGCTAGCCCGCTTCCTGCGCGAGCGGCGGGACCGGTTGCCGCGGATCTATGGCGCCAATGGCCGCCGCCGGGCACCGGGCCTCAGGCGCGAAGAGGTCGCCGCCGAGGCGGGGATCAGCACCACCTGGTACACCTGGCTCGAGCAGGGACGGGAGGTGAACGCGTCGCCGCAGGTGCTTCGCTCGCTGGCGCGGGTGCTGAAGCTGAGCCGGTCGGAGCAGGCCTATCTCTTCCAATTGGCGCGGCCCGATCTCGATTGGCGAAACCGGCTCGGCGAGCAAGGCCTGCCCAGCGCGCCGCTGCTAAGCCTGCTCGACGGGCTGGCGCCGCACCCGGCATATGTCGTCAACCGCTACTGGCAGGTCGTCGCCTGGAACCACCCGGCGGCGGTGCTGCTCGGGGATTTCGAGACGGATGATGAGTGGTCCGGCAGCCTGCTCGCCCGGCTGTTTCTCGATCTGGAATGGCGGCAGCGCTTTGTCGACTGGCCGGAGGTTTCGCGCTCGGCGGTCGCGCAGTTCCGGCTTGCCACAGTCGCCATGCCTCGCGATCCGGTGCTGGCCGCGCTGCTTTCGTCACTGGAAGCGGCAAGCGAAGCGTTCGTCGCGTGCTGGAACAGCCGCGACATCGCCGAGCCACCGATCTGGCGGAAATCCATCCGGCACCCTGTCGCCGGCGCGATGTCGTTCGATTTCGCCACGCTGCAGCCGGGCGGCCGCGACAGTGATTTCTCGGTTTCCGTCTACACGCCGGTCGATGCGTCGACTGCCAGGCGGTTCGCCGCGCTGGTCGGAGCAACGCCCGACAGCCGCAAGGCGGTGCCGGGCGTGTTTGCGCGTGATGCAGGCGCAGAAGTCTAGCTGTTGAAAGCGGACGCGACCTGGTGTTGCTGCGGCACCTGTCCGTTCGGCGTCAGTCTGTCGACAATGCCGGGCAGGGCTGTGGACAATTGCTTGAGCAACTCCTGCTCGTCCAGTCCGGTCCTTTGCGCGATCTCTCGAATGACCTGCGGGCCGATCGCCTTGCCGAGATCATTGGCGTTGATCGGCTGGTTCTGTCCGGTGCCGACCCAGGAGTCAGCGACATTGCCTTGGCCGGCAGTCTTGAGCTTGTCGAGCAGTCCGCCCAGTCCGCCAAGCAGGCCGCCATCGCCTGAGGCCGTGGTTCCGGTGGGGGCTGGCGTTTGAGGCTGGGCGGGCTCGCCCGTCTCTTCGGCACTCGTCTGTTCGGCGCTTCTGCCGCTCAGCATCTTTCCCACCAGCAGCGCGCCGAGCGCGATCATCAGCGGTTTGGTGATGTTGCCGCCGGGTACGGCGTTGTCAAAAAGTCCCATAGGTCAATCCTCCATAACGGCCAAGCCCGTCCCGCCGGCTACAATGGAGCATGCGGGCGGAAATTCAAGTTGGCTTGAGCTTTTGACAATCATGTGACCATGATCGGCCGGCGGGGGAATGGAGAGGAAAAATGGGCATTATCAGCTGGATCATCCTCGGCGTCATCGCCGGCTTTATCGGCAGCAAGATCGTCGACAAGACCGGCCAGGGCCTGATCATGGATATCGTGCTCGGCATTGTCGGCGCCATCGTCGGAGGGCTGATCTTCAGCGCCTTTGGCGCCACGGGTGTGACCGGCCTCAACATCTGGAGCCTGATCGTCGCCATCATCGGCGCGGTGGTCGTGCTGTGGGCCTATCACCAGTTCTCCGGCAAGCGAACGCTTTAGGCACCAGTCTACCGACTGGCTGACCGCAGGACGGCCAAACCTGCTTCGACGCGTTGACTTGAAGGTCAGGCGACGACGGTCAGCCTGCGTTTGCGTTCATCGAGCGAGACGATGGTCAGCCCGCTCGCGACCACCAGCAGGATGCCGCAGACCGCCAGGGCATTCGGGAACTGCCCGAACACCAGCACGCCTGAGATGACCGCCCAGACGGTGAAACAGTAGTAGAACGGCGCCACGACGCCGGTCGGACCGACGCGATAGGCCATGAAGATGAAGAAATGGCCGAAGATCAGGAAGAATCCGGCGCCGGCCATGAGCAGCAGGTGCCGGGCTTCCGGCATCACCCAGCGCTCGGAAACGAGATGCGCGGCGCCCGCGCCGATCAGCACCACCACGACGGCGGAAATGGCGACGATCATGCCCGGCACCTCGGCCGCGACCCGCCTGCCGGCAAGATCGCGCGCCGCCGCCAATGCCGCGTTGCCGAGCGCCAGCAACGCATAGACCGAGATGCCCTGCATGGTCGGCTGGGCAACCATGAGCGCACCGATGAAGCCGAGCCCGATCAGCGCCATGCGCACGCCGCCGATCCGTTCGCCGAACAGGATGGAGGAGCCGACCAGCATCAAAAGCGGGGTGATCTGCCCGAGCGCGGTCGAATCGGCGATCTGCATGTTGGCCAGCGCCACGACGTAGCAAAGGATGGCCGCCAGCTCGAGCAGGTTGCGGCGCAGCACGCGTTTGTCGAAGATCAATGGGATCTGCCTGCCATAGCCCAGCAGGAACAGCAGCGGCATGCCCCATAGCGTGGCCGCGACCCCGCGCAGGAACAGCACTTCATAGGACGGCAATCCCGCTGTGGCGAGCTTCATCATCGTGTCGTTGACGAGGTACGACCCCGTCGAAACGATCATGAACAGCGGGCCGCGTATGGAGGTCGGTATGAATTGCATGGGGCAACCAAATCAGACCGCCGCCGCAGCGGCAATGGGCCAGGCGCCGGCTGCACATCCGGCAGGCAAAGGCCAGGACATGGGCGGGACAGGACATGAGCGGGAATAGCAAACAGGTGCTGGAGCCCGCAGCCCCCATTTCATTTCCGTTCGCGCGTTCCTATATCAGTGCCACATCCCCGCAATCGGATCATCGGTTCGCACCGAGTGGACAGCGCACCCGGCCACAAGGCACTTGTGTTTTTCGGCCGTAGTCGCTAATCGCCCCGCATTCGACTGAACTGAAGGTCAAGGCCGTCCAAGGAAAGAGACTATGGCAAAAGGTAAATTCGAGCGTAACAAGCCTCATGTGAACATTGGCACGATTGGCCACGTCGATCATGGCAAGACGTCGCTGACGGCGGCGATCACGAAGTATTTTGGCGAATACAAGCGCTACGACCAGATCGATGCGGCGCCCGAAGAGAAGGCCCGCGGCATCACGATTTCGACGGCGCACGTCGAATACGAGACGGCAGCGCGCCACTACGCCCATGTCGACTGCCCCGGCCACGCCGACTATGTGAAGAACATGATCACGGGTGCTGCGCAGATGGACGGCGCGATCCTGGTGGTGTCGGCCGCCGACGGCCCGATGCCGCAGACCCGCGAGCACATCCTGCTTGCCCGTCAGGTCGGCGTGCCGTCGATCGTGGTGTTCCTGAACAAGGTCGACCAGGTCGACGACGCCGAGCTGCTCGAACTGGTCGAGCTCGAGGTTCGCGAGCTTCTGTCGAAGAACGAGTTCCCCGGCGACGACATTCCGATCGTCAAGGGTTCGGCGCTGGCTGCTCTGGAAGATTCCAACAAGACCATCGGCGAAGATGCGATCCGCGAGTTGATGGCTGCGGTCGATGCCTATATCCCGACGCCGGTTCGTCCGCTGGACAAGCCGTTCCTGATGCCGATCGAAGACGTGTTCTCGATCTCGGGC